>NZ_PDDM01000004.1 GCF_002914585.1 Pseudanabaena sp. BC1403 | reverse complement strand
CATTGGCTTCGCACGGGGATTTTGTTCTATTATCTCATCTCTACACTTATAAGCATTTACACTCAGTGCTTAACTGAGATGCTCCCGATTCAGCTTCTCCATAATTCTCTTGCAATTCGTAAAGCGCTGCAAGATTGTTGAGGCTGTTAGCGACATCAAGATGGTCTGAGCCTAGTTGTTTTTCTTTGATCTCAAGTGAGCGCAAAAAAAGAGGTTTAGCTTCATTATATTTTCCTTTCGCTCGATAAAGTTCTGCAAGATTATTTAGAAGGTAAGCAACAGAGAGATTGTCTACTCCTAAAATGTTAATAACCGAAATCAAACCTCTTTGATAAGGCTCTTCTGCAAGCCTATAGAGTCCCTGACCTTTATAAAATCTTGCAATGCCATCAAATACCCAAAATAAATCATCTTCAGGATTAGGAATATCTTTTAGCATTTCACGGCTAATCATTTTTCGGCTAATCATTTCCAGATGGGGAATTACAGGTGTTATCTTGGCAATATCTTTTAAAGTTGGAGTATGTGGTATTTGTCTAGATACCTTTAGTAAAGTAACAACTACCTGTTTCCTGAGAGATAACCATTCGGGATGTTGTTGTAATTTAAACTGAAAATATTCCCGCAAAAGCTGATGCAATTCATACACACCCTGTTGCGTCCGCTCCAACAAGTGTAGATTTAGTAACTCACCCCTTGCCATTTTCAATTCTTGCCAAAAAGATTGTTTGTTCTCTGTCTCGGTCAACATCGTAGTCTCTACCAAAGTCCAAGGAATCGGTGCTAAAGCAAACAAACCCAACAAACAAGCCAAACGTTGCGCCAAAGGTGACAACTCTTGCCAACTCAAGAAAAATGAAGCCGCCACATTTAGATTTTTGGGTAATAACTTCCTCTCCTCATCGGTAATTTGCGAAAGCTGCACCATACATTCCCCTTGCAATCGTTGCAAGATCTCAGAAACACCAGTATCTAACTGATTCGGCAAAGCCAAGTACCGCCCCACCAACTCGATCGCTAAAGGCAACCGCCCCAACCATTCACAAAGCTTCTCGATTTCCCCATCATTCTTCCGACGCGGATCGGTTTCAGGCAAAAACGACTTTAGCAAATCCACCGCCGCCGCCAACACCAACACATCTAACGTGTATTGCTGCATCGCATTCCCCAATCCCAACCGCGTCGTCACCAATACACGAAACTTGCCATCTAGAGGCGGCAAAAACGGTTCCACATTCCCATAATCTTTCACATCATCCAACACCACCAACATCGGCTCCCCCACCCGTTCCGATAGCCGCCGCCAGCAATGCCCAGCCAACTTTTCGCCACTATCCAAACCATCGGGCATCGTTTCCCCAAGCTGCACCTGCACAAAATCCTGTAACTGGGTCGGCAAAGTCCCCCTCATTTCCCCGCAACCAACAGATCCCGCCACTATAGTCCGTCAACAGATGCCGAAGCGCATATTGCAGTGCAAGTTCCGACTTACCGACACCACCCATGCCTTTGACAAAAGCCGCCACCGCCACCCGTTGATTTTTCTGCAAAAGTTCATGCACCTTTGCCAGATCCTCATCCCGTCCCGCAAAAAAAGTCACATTAGTCTGCGGCAAATTGATCACGCTTCCCACCCGCTTTGCCTCTTGAATAATTTGGGTGTAGTTGAAAGTATTGTTTTGTGTATTGCCCGTACCGCCTTGATTGATGTTAATTTCGGGATTGCTCACGGCTCACTTCCTGCAAACTAGACACAGAGATATGCGTTAAATAAAACTCCTCACCTTCCGAATCGCGCAAAGCATCCAAATAAGCATCAATCCCATTTGGTCAATCATTTTAAGCCTGCCTGTCTGAGAATACTTGCCAGCGTCCCTTATAGATTAAAAGTATTATTCTGAGTGTTATTTGTCCCTGATTGATCGACATTAACTTGTTTCTCAATATTAATGCGCGTTGCCGATTCAACCTTTGCCGCTAGTTCCTTGTTACTTGCCAACAGCGATCGCACCTCCTCCAATAACTTAATCATTTCAGGATCATCAGGATCATTCGTGATCGGCTCTAAATCAATCACCGCCTGCTGTATATCAACCTCTTTCCCCGCCGCTAATAACTTCACAGTTTGCGTATTAGGAGCCTTGCGCTTCAGCATCGCCCATAACGATTTTGCGAGATTGCCCGTCCCGTCAGTAATGTTTTCACCAACTTTAGCCAAAGAACCCGAACCAATAATTGTTAATATTCCAATTACAACTGCTGCGATCGGCTCCATATTGTTACCACTGATTTACCATAGCCTATATTTTAGATCGACTTCTAGCAAATGCTGAGACTTTTGCGATCGCAGCCTACAGGGAAGTGAAAACCGTAATATCGCCATATTTCTGTAAGCCTGAGTGCAGGTCATAATAAAATTATATTTTCAAGTCAGCGCATTCACCCAATAACCCATGACCTTACAAACAGACATTGACACCGCCGCCGCACAACTCAAAGGCAAAAACCCTCAAGAAGTACTCACATGGGCGCTTGGTAACTATGACAAGATCTCCCTTGCATCTAGCTTTGGAGCCGAAGATGTCACCTTGATTGACATGATCGCCAAAATCAAGCCTGATGCAAATGTATTCACCCTCGATACAGGTCGATTGAATGCCGAGACCTATGAAGTAATCGCCAAAGTACAACAAAAATATCCTCAACTCCAATTGCGAATCATGTTCCCACAAGCAGAAGCAGTGGAGCAGATGGTTAGCGCCAAGGGCATTAATCTCTTCTATGACAGCGTCGAAAATCGCAAGCAATGCTGCTTCATTCGCAAAGTCGAGCCGCTTGGTCGGGCTACTAAGGGTCTGGATGCTTGGATTACAGGGCTACGCCGCGATCAAACTGCTAACCGTTCCACAATGGAAACCGTTGAACTAGATGGAGATCGCAATATTGCCAAGATTAATCCTTTAATCGATTGGACAAATGAGCAAGTTTGGGAATACATTCACGCCAATGACGTTCCTTACAATGCACTCCATGATCAAAACTTCCCTAGTATTGGCTGTGCGCCATGTACTAGAGCCGTCCAAGCAGGAGAAGATCTCCGTGCTGGTCGTTGGTGGTGGGAGATGAGCAATCAAGAATGCGGATTGCATGTCACCAGTGACGGTCGCTTAGTTCGCGCCAAAGGTGAATAAGTGATAAAGGCTCGCTTTGCGAGCCTTTCAAAGCCCAGAGATTTTAGAAGCGACGCGAAGCGCCGCATCTAAAATCTCTGGGCTTTGAAAATAGCGATATTGTTTGCAAGAATATACAAAGTGATGAACATGGCTAATGTAATGCAATATCGTGATTGGTATTTTCGAGGATGGCGATCGCGTTATGGGTTTCGCCGATCGCGTAATTCCGATCACACTAAACCACCAATTCTATTAATTCATGGATTTGGCGCAGCGATCGATCATTGGCGCGGCAATATTCCTGCATTAGCAGAAAATCATACGGTCTATGCGATCGACTTATTGGGGTTTGGGAACTCCGAAAAACCTCCAACTCGTTATTCTATCCATATGTGGGTAGAGCAAGTTTTTCAGTTTTGGCAGAAGTTTATTAAAGTGCCAATGGTAATTATTGGTAACTCAATTGGCTCTCTCGTTGCTGCGATCGCGGCTAGCCATCATCCCGAAATTGCTTCAAGTGTAGTAGTGATTAGCTTGCCTGATATCGCCGCTTTTAACGACATGGTTCCCAAAGCACTGCAACCGATTGAGCGCACTGTCAAGGCGATTGTCTCCGCCGTTCTAGTTAAGCCTCTATTCCATTTAATACGTCAACCCTTCACAATTCGTTTAGTTCTTAAAGGAATTGTCTATTGCGATCGTCGTCGTGTCGATAATGAATTAGTGGAAATTATCGCTAAGCCAGCTCGCGATCGCCAAGCCGCCGAAGCTTTTCTAAGATTAAATCGCAGCATTAATCAACCCAACTATTCGCCGAGCTTAACTCAAGCCCTTGAACAATTGCAAGCTCCCTTATTGATTTTGTGGGGAAGTAGCGATCGCCTAATTCCTCCATCAGAAGGTAAGCGATTAGTGAAGTATGCACCTAATGCCACATTAATGTATTTGGAAGGAATGGGACATTGCGCTCATGACGATAACCCTGAACGAGTCAATCACGAAATTTTAACTTGGCTCACTTAAAAAAATGAATTTGAAACCTAAAAATAAAGTAAAGCTAATGAAATTTCTAGCAAGTATAATCTATAGTTATTTATCGATAATAATTATAAGAAAGTAACAACTTTTTTGTAATTTTATACGTCTTCCATAAGATCTGAGACATATCCTTTAAATGATCATTTCTAAGGTTTTATTCGGATGCATCAAAAAATTATATCTAAGACCTATCAGACCTTTGAGAAGCTATGGCAAAGAGCCCTTAGCGCGCCTTCGGATATAGCCCTATTTATTAGCAATATTGATGTGGTTGAGCAAAAGGTGCTATATCCGCGCTATCAAAGATTTATTCGCGAATATCAACCATTACTTAATCGCTCAACTACTGAAGAGCAAAAAATTGTCGAAGAGCTAGAAAAATATGGAGTAGCGATCACAACTTTAGAAGATTTGGCAATTCCTAGTAGCGATCGTTTCTTTCAGGCAGCCAAAGATATCTCCCAAGAACTCAAAAGCGATGCCCAAAATCCTCTGTATATGGGCAGACATACGCTGAATATCAACGCCGAGCAGATTATGCGTTACCCAGAATTATTTCTGTGGGGCGCAGATGCTAAGCTTCTACGAATTATTGAAAACTATCTCAAGCTACCCGTTGCTTACGACGGCTTATCTTATTACTACAGCCTTCCAGATGGCAGAGAAACTGGTCCCCGTAAGTGGCATCAGGATAAAGAAGACTGGCAAATGATCAAAATTGGCGTTTACATCAATGATGTAAATGAAGATGGGGGCCCCTTTGAGTGTGTTACTCCCGACGTTAATGAATTTCTTTGCAAGACTTTGAAGACCAAATCTGTACGTCGTTTCAAAACTGCTTTTCATCAGGAAATTCAGGAGATGTTACCTGAGCATATGCAGGAAAATTGGCATAAAAGCTTTACTGGCAAGGCTGGAACCGTAATTTTTGTGGATACGGCACGCTACTATCATCGTGGTAAGCCGCCCACCAAATTTGAGCGTTCAGCAATCTTTTTTGGCTATTGCAGTCGCAAACCCAGACATCCCTTTTTCTGTGGCAGATCGCCGCTCTCTGATGAAGAGTTGCGATATATGGCAAGCCTTTTACCTGAAGATATTCAAGACTGCGTGACTTGGCGCGATCGCTTAACAGGATTAGCTAAATGGATTCCCAAAAATCGTCTCAGAGTTTAACAAAATATGTGCAAAGCACACATTCTTGATCAACCCCAGCGAAACACTGCTGAACCCCAGCTTAAACCTGCGCCAAAACCTGCGATCGCAATTAAATGATCGGGTTGAATCTTGCCTGCTTTTACCCATTCATCAAGAGCGATCGGAATTGAAGCGGCGGAAGTATTGCCATATTTACCCATATTGCTGACCGCCTTGGCAGGATCGATGCCAAAACGATTTACTACTGCCTCAATAATGCGTTGATTAGCTTGATGCAAAATTAGCCAATCGAGATCATGAACTTCCAAATGAGCATAGTGTAAAGATTTTTCGATGACTTCAGGAACACGCCGTACCGCAAACCGATAAACCTCTTGACCATTCATACTAATTGGTTCAAAGGTACTCCGCCCTGAATAATTGATATTGAGTAAATCATTACCCTTACCATCACTCCGCATCTCAAAGCCCAAGAGATTGTCTTGAGGCTTACTTTCGCTACTGGCTTGCAAAACTATAGCTCCAGCACCATCCCCAAACAAAATACAAGTGCGACGATCTTGCCAATCGACCCAACGTGAGAGGACATCAGCACCAATCAGCAAAACATTTTTGTAAACCCCTGTACGGATATATTGGGATGCAGTAACCACACCAAACACAAATCCTGAACATGCCGCAACCAGATCAAAAGCGACGGCTCGTTCTGCACCTAAGATTTTTTGAACTCTTCCTGCCGTCCCAAACAAATCATCACTAGTCGATGTGGACAAAATAATCAGATCAATATCTTCGGGTGACAAGCCTGCGGCAGAGATCGCCTGTTTCCCTGCTTGCGCTGCCAGATTTGCTACTGAATCATTCTCGCCATCGGCAATATGACGCTCTCTGATGCCTGTACGCGAGGCGATCCACTCGTCAGTGGTATCTACCATCTGCGCAAGATCATGATTAGTAAGTACGCGATCGGGAACGGCGGAACCGCTACCAATAAAACGCACTCCGACGAGAGAAGATTCAGTATTAGTCATTGGCTGTGTTTGATCTGAATGGCTGGATAAAGAGTGTTACAACGCTTGGCGCTGAATTAAAACCTAATCGCAAAAAGAAGCTAACTAAGTTGGCGGATCATCGGGTGTGTCATCGATCGCAGGAACAGGTACCTTAGGCTTGATTTGACCACGAATACGATCAAGCACGCCATTATCGACAGCATCCTTAGCAACACGAATGGCATTACGAATACTCACAGCGTTAGAGCTACCGTGACTAATCACACAAATACCAGCTACACCGAGTAATAAAGCTCCACCATACTCATCAGCATCAATGCGCTCTTTCACCTTTTTTAGATTTGGTTTCAAGATTAATGCGCCAAGTTTGCCCCGCCAACCCTTAGGTAACTCTTCCTTGAGGATTTGCATGACCGCATTACCGACACCTTCAGCAAATTTGAGCACAATATTGCCTGCAAAGCCATCACAGACGATCACATCAAACTGACCCTTAAGAATGTCGCGTCCTTCGGCATTTCCTGCAAAAGTAATTTGAGGATTATCTTGTAAAGCTTGATGCACGCGAATCGCTAGTTCGTTACCTTTACAAGCTTCTTCACCAATATTCAGCAAGCCAACTTTTGGCTCTTTAATGCCGATCGCATATTGACTATAGAGCGAGCCCATGATGGCAAACTGCTCTAAAAATTTGGGGCGACAGTCCACATTTGCGCCGACATCAAGTAAAAGTACAGGCTTATGCGCAACCTGCGTGGGGAACAATGCACCGATCGCAGGTCGATCTACCCCTGGTAATCGCCCTAAACGCAGGAGCGCCGCCGCCATTGCCGCCCCAGAATGCCCTGCCGAAATCACGGCATCGGCTTGCTTGCGCTTAACTAAGTTCATCGCCACGGCGATCGAGGAATTAGGTTTGCGGCGCAACCCCTCAAGAGGCTCATCATCCATTTCGATGATCCCTTCTGATGGCACGATCTCAAGGTGATCGCTCTCTTGATAATTATGTTGCTTGAAGTAGTTCGCGAGAATATCGCGATCGCCTACTAACGCTATATCCACACCCAATTGGGTTTGAGCTAATATTGCTCCTTCGATTATCTCGCGTGGGGCAAAATCTCCACCCATCGCATCTACTGCAATTCTCACTATTTGCGATCCTGTCTGAGTTTTATGACTAAAACTGTAAAGAATTTTATTTAACCTTGCAAAAATTTTAACAGTTCAAGTCACCTCAACCATCAGCAATCTCAAAAAAGCCATAAAACTGAGGATTGTTAAGGAATCCATTAGTTTTATACTAATTCACAAAAGTGTGACAACACTTCTGTGAATTAAAAAGCAAACCCCATAAGGGGTTTAAAAGCATAAAGTGGCGTAGCCACTTTGTGCTTTGGTATTACGGCGCTGGAACAACGGCTCTACTAGCTTCACGATCAAGAGGCAAAATCAATGGCGTGCTTTGACCACTGCCGAGAATTACAATTTTAGAATTTGGTGATAGGGATAACTTTTCCGTCGCCTCGATCGCACGTAATTGCAGCACCGCAGGCGTAAGCCCCTCAGCAAGAATTTTTTGAGCGTCTGCACTACCTTTTGCTTCGATTCGCTTGCGATCGGCTTCTTGCTTTTCTTTTTCTAAGACAAATTTCATTTGTAAATTTTCCTGCTCAGCCTTGAGCCTTTGCTGGATCGCGGCTTGCAAAGTTTCAGGGACTTTCACATTTCGCAACAGAGCTTCATCGACGATAAAGCCAATCGGAGCGAGCTGCGATCGCAATTTTTCGGCAAGTTTTAAACTTACTTCTTCGCGTTTAGTAGCATAGACCTCTTCGGCGGTATATCCAGAGACAATTTCCCGTGAGATTGATCGAAATCTGGAAACCACAATTTCGCGTTCTTCAGTACCAATATTCAGATAAATACTCGCCGCCTTAGCAGGATCGATGCGATATTGAATGCTGACATCAATTCCTAGTGCTAAGCCTTCCTTGGAGGTTGCGCCAATCTCTTCTTTGAGATCGCGTAATCGGACTGAAAATTGCACCACATCCGCAAAAGGATTAATGGCGTGAATACCTGCGGGTAAGCTGCGATCGCTGACTTTGCCCTGAAAGTCTTCCACACCAACATTTCCAGCAGGAATGACAATGATCAAGCGGCTTAGGGCATTTATCGTTGCTAACAGTGCAATCAATCCCGAAACTGCTTGGATTACTAATTGAGCAATGCGATTGTCAACTAGCCTTTTGCTACTAAAAAATACAACTATCGAGACTAATGAGGCGATCGCAGAAACGATAAATGACATTTGTGAATACCTGCTTTTTATCTAAATGGCATCGAGTAGAGTAACCCACCTTGTTTCCATGTGCGATTTAAACCGCGTGGAATATCTAGGGGCGCAAGATTACGATTGTAGATATCGCTATAATTTCCTACTTGCTTAAGGATTTGGGTTGTCCAGTCTGGTGCAAGCCCAAGCTCAATGCCCAGAGAATCCGAAGTACCGAGAAATCTAGAAATCTCAGGATTTTTCGAGTCTTTAAAAGATGCATAATTATCCATATTTATACCCAGTTCTTCGGCATAAAAAGTGGCATAGATTACCCAAGTCACGACATCGCGCCAGCGATCATCATTCCCAACTATGGCAGGGCTAAGGGGTTCCCTTGACAAGCTGAGATCAAGGATTTTGTGATCAGCAGGTCGCGGTAGTTTACTTCGCCATGATGCAAGCTGAGATTTTTCCGAAGAAATCGCGTCGCAGTCACCTTTTGCATAAGCATTCAAGACTCCATCAAGATCAGGCAAAATGATCGACTCGATCGCAATATTTGCCTCTTTGAATGTAGATTCCAAATTTGTGGCGTTGATTCCAGTTTCTACACAGATTTTTTTATCAGCTAACTCTTTGAGAGCGATCGCTAATTCTTCAATGGTTTTTGGTGTTTGCTTGTCTAATTTACTGTCTTTATCAGGGCGACTCTCAGGGCTGCTAGTGGGGCTAGGAGAAGCTGATGGCGAAGCCGTGGGACTGGGGCTAGGAGAGTTGGGACTGGAGGGACTGGGACTAGGGGAACTACTTGTTGGTTTTGCCCCAATCCTGAGCATTACTCCTTGTCCATCAAAAAAAGTTGTGGGAGCAAAAGAAATATTGGTGGCTACATCACGGGTTAATGTGCGTGAGGTGTTTCGCATCAAGATATCAACATCACTATTTTGGATGGCTGTAAAGCGATCCTTGGCAAGTATAGGCTTAAACTCAACCGCCTTGGCATCTCCTAAGACCGCAGCAGCGATCGCGCGGCAATAGTCCACATCTAAGCCACTCCAAATACCTTTGTCATCAACATAGCTAAATCCAGACAGCTTGCCATTCACGCCACAAATTAACTTCCCACGAGCTTTTACCCTTTCTAAAATCCCATCTGGAGCTTTATCTTTAATGTTTGTCGCCGCCGTTGGGGTCACCGTAGCGGTTGGGGCAGCAGTAGGGCTCGGTTTTGGCTGTTCTTGACATCCTGATAGCAATATGATCGTTAGGCTCACAAAAAAGCTTAATTGTCTCAAAGGTGGCTTTTTAGAGTATTTTTGGGCTTTACGTTTCAAGAGTGCAGCCGAGTTAGGTAAATGCTTAGGCATTAAGCTCATGGGATTACTGATTTCTAGCGCGATCAATCTATATTTGCAGCTTACATCGATTCCATCAAATTTAGAACAAATCCAACCCCAAAAGATGAGATACGGCGCAAAGCGCCGTATCTCATCTTTTGGGGTTCATTTCAATCGAATGTAATCAATCAAATCTGCGGAGCCATCTGCATAAGTCCTTGTGCAAAATAAATTACCCAAACCCGTAAAGTTGCGCCCCTGCGGGGCACAACTTTACGGGTTTGGATGTGTAATTAATTATGTGCATCTACTTATACTTCTAACAGTGGAATTCCTTTTTTAATATTTAGCCAATCAAGTATTCCCCAAGTCTTTGTGTCATTGGCGGTCATTCATCTTCCATTTGTCCAGCACCAAAAGACACGACGAGGATATTCTCCAAACTCACAGCCTTACTACTCTTTTTTTGATTAAGGTATTCTGCGATCGCGCAAATTGTTGGGTATTACTGCATTTGGCTTTTAATTCACAAAATGGTGAGGACACTTTTGTGAATTGAGATAAATTCTGATCGGTTAAAATAATGGAAGCTCGTCACAAAGTGTAAATTCGTCTCAAAATCAAAATATTAATATGGAAAATCCTGCAATTACTGATCATGAAATTCATCCTTTGATCGCTCATAGATGGAGTCCCCGTGCATTTGATAGCAAACTTGTTGAAAAAGATAAGCTTGCTCAGTTATTTGAAGCAGCGAGATGGTCTTCTTCCTGCTTTAATGATCAACCTTGGACATTTATTGTGGCAACCAAAGATGACGAAGTGAACTATCAGAAACTACTTGATTGTCTAGTCCCCGCCAATGTTATATGGGCACAAGTTGCTCCAGTATTGAGTTTAGTTGTTGCTCAAAAGACCTTTAAGCACAATGGCAAGCCTAACGCTTGGGGCGAGTATGATGCAGGTCAAGCGGCAGCAACTCTGGTATTGCAGGCTACAGCTTTAAATCTGGTCGCGCACCAAATGGGTGGATTCGATCCTGCCAAGGCGATCGCTACTTTTAATATTCCTGAAACGGCGAGACCTGTAGCAGCGATCGCGATCGGCTATGCAGGTGAAACCAGCAATTTACCAACAGATTTACAAGAGCGCGAAACTGCTCCTCGTAGTCGATACCCCTTATCAAGCTTTGTTTTTACAGGTGAATGGGGAAGTTCTGCCCCATTTGTATAGCAATGCATTCATTTTTGCTTAGACAACTTCCAACGATTTGAGTTCAAGTTTTATGTCTTAACCAGAGTGTCTATAGCCATAAAGTACTAAAAAAATAGATAGGATGTTACTCATCCTATCTATTTTTTTTATACTAAGCCTGCTTGAGCTAAGCCCAAAATCAAACCTGCTCCAAGAACATGACCAAAACTAGTAACGGCTAGCAATTCTGCCAAACCAAAACCTGAAAATAGACCAGGCAATTCTACAGGTAAGCTAGGACCAACACCTTTGACTTGGATGCCATAACGAGCAACGACTAACGCAAATGCATTAGCTGTGATCATGAGCAAACCAACACTTGGAGACCAAGTAGGAGTAGAGGGAACTGCGGCAAGTAAGCTAAAAGCTAGATGTGTCATAAGTTTGTTTTCCTAAGTCTAATTACCTAAAAATTTTTTAATCTACATAATCCTAAAAGGTATGCAGACATCAAAAAATTCTTCTTAAGCTAAATTCATTAAACTTAGTAATCAGTTACAGTTATAACAATCTTTAAGAATCTAAATCCAAAAAGCATGTGGGGCGCGAAGCGCCCCACATGCTTTTTGGATTTAGATTTCTTCTAAGACCTTGAAGCGTACATGATTGAGAGCTAACTCACCAATAGAATAAGGCTGAGGCTGAATCGTCTCAAAAAAGATGCCTTTGCCAATTTCCACATGATACCAAGGTAGCCCCATAAACCATCGGGTGGGATAGGGACGATAGCCAGTATCATCTGGATTCGATTCCATTGGCAACCATCCAATGCTGGGAATATAGAACTCAATCCAAACGTGATTGTAATATTGATGCAGAGGAATGTTCATCATCAATTCGCCATCATGAGGACATTTATAACGTCCGACCGTGCGACAAGCAATTCCATTTAATCGAGTTAAGGCTAATAACAAACCGACATATTCTCCACAAGAGCCTGTGCCTCTAACTAGAACTTCTTCTGGTGCAGCAATGTAAGGCGTGACACGGTATGAGAGCTTGTCATAGACATAATCACGAATCAATAGCATCTTCCGCAAAATATTGGTTTCACCTCCCACGGCTTCCTTTGCGGCGGCTTGAATGATCGGATGATCCATGCTCAATCCATCATCATCCACGAGATAAAGTTTCTGCATTTCAGGAGATAATTCAGGGACAAATTCTACTTCACTATCTTTAAGTTCATATTTGATTCCACGAAGTTCTAAGGTTGCTTTCCATCCGAACATTCTCGATTCTTCAGGTTTTAAGTTTCCTAGCTTGAATGCAGCGACACGCTGACCATCGACAATTTCTTCTTCAAAGGGAATGCCTATTGGCTCGATCGCTAATAATTTTTGGCGATAGGTATCAGTGGGATAGGCAACTCGCCATGTGAGGTTATAGACTGAAGTTGGTTCCTCAGAGGAGAGTTCTTCAAGATAGATCATCTCTACTTTGTAGCCAGTGGTGAGAGTGTAGTTTAACTTTTCATCTTGGCATTGATTAAACTTGAGACGATGAATAAAAGTCTTTTCGCGGGCGGAGACCGAAAATGGTTCATCCAAATCATTAGGATTGTCTCGAATATAGTTTTCGTCACCTGAATAAACTACATATAAATCATTGCCCAAAAATCCTAATCCCATAGGGTTGGGAAATGGAGTCAAACCACGATGTACCACTTCGCCTGTTTTGGCGTTAAGTCGATAAACTGTTTCTTCAGTGCGATCGCTAACCCACAATTCTTCGCCCACTAAAGTCAGCGCCTCAAATCCTGCCCCAGGAGCATCCATAATTCGGAGCAAGGTGCGAGTGGCGCGTCCGAATACAAAAATTTTGCCGACTTCACTAGAACTCACATATACACCACCCTCAGAGACCGCAATGCCATCGATCTTGTTGGGTAGCTCCATAAATGGTTGTAGATCAAAATCAACCATATTGCAGTAATAAATTCCATTGTCCTTAGTAATCCAAAGTGTCTCACCCGCGATCGCTAAACCTGTCGCGTCTCGAAACTGCAATGCTGTGTAGTTATTCAGTACCGTTGCACCTTCAGAAAAGGGATCGATTTTGAGCAGATGTCCCTGATAGGAATCTACACAAAGCGCGTAGGGTTTGCCATTATTTACATCAGTACTTACATCGGTTTGCCACACTAAACCATGAAGGTTATAAGCGCCAATGGGATAAATCGTGCTTGGTAAGCTAGGCATAGGGTATTTAAGCGGGTGTATGGGCGGATAAATTTAGAAAAGCTTTAGGCTTTCTACAAATTCTGATCTGACTTCAAAAGCAACATTAGTTCCGTAGCGAAGACAACAGTTGCGATATCTGGATAAGTATATTGCGTTCTCTGGTACTACGGGACAAGGCACTGCAAAATGGACTACTTCATTAGTTGTGCAAGGCTTAGCCGAGTAACCCAACGAAATGTTCGATCGCAGCCACAAGAAAGGGCGCAGGGCGAAGCCCCACAATAGGGTTTATATTCTTATTTGTGGCGGGTTTGAAAACAAATTGCTGTAATTATTCACTGAGAAAGGATTATGTTACTTTGGTTTGTTGGGGCGGTTACTAAATACTTTCATATCTCGACCGTTCTAGCCTTTTATAATCAAGCTGGATGCAAATAATTTTTCATGGTTGGCTGTGTCAACTATATAAAAACTATCTGGGTTTTAATTTGCGGTAAAGCGCTGTAAACATATTTTCTTTACATTACATTTTTTGGACAGTAAATGAGGCAATACTCTCTACCCACAATTGTTTCTTATCTAGTCGGCCCGACGTTGATTATCGTCAGTCATGTCGGTTCGCTACTTGTCTTAACAACTGGTTTATCATGGGGTGCGATCGCATGGATCATTACATTATATTTAATTCGGATGCTTGCCACGACTGGCATTTATCATCGATTACTTACTCACAAAAGTTATCAAACCCCTGCGCCACTATTATGGATTGGTAGTATTGTCGCAGCATCGGCGGGACAGATGGGGCCAAGTTGGTGGAAAGCGCACCACCTGATCCATCATCAATATGTTGAAAGCGATCGCGATCCACATTCTCCCTATACGCCATTTTTGGGAATCAAAGGATTTTATTGGTCTCAAGGAGGCTGGCTGTTATCTTCCCGTTTCTTTCCAGATAAGTTACCCCCTGATGTTGAAAGCGATCTGGTTTTAAAAGTGATTGACCGTTTACATTTCATCCCCCTAGTAGCACTTGGGGCAATTTCATACTATTTCGGTGGATTGGAATATCTCGGTGCATTTTTTCTCAGTACGACATTGCTATTTCACGGTGTCCAGACTGTAAACTCGCTCAGTCATATTGTGGGGGATCAACCATTTATTACTGACGACCATAGCCGCAACAGTGGGTTTGTGGCGTTTCTTACTCTAGGAGAAGGTTGGCACAATCTGCATCATGCTTTTCAGTCATCTTGTCGGCACGGTATCACCATTCGAGATGGTGAGGTTATCTATCTGCCAGATCCCACTTTTGGCTTCATTAAAATGCTTGAGTTCCTAAAGTTAGCGTCAAAGTTGAGATTGCCTAGCGAAAAAGATTTGCTGACAAAAGCCAAAAAGCAAAACTTACCAAATCTAGAATTAGCGATCGCCTCAGACAAATCGAACAAATCGAAAGAAACTTACAGCAATTTGCGCTAAAACTTATACCAAAACACAAAATGGCTACGCCATTTTGTGTTTTTAAAACCCTTACTGGGTTTGGTTTTTAATTCACGAAAGTGTTGCCACACTTTTGTGCATTGGTATTACATCTTCTTCCTCAGATGTACTCAAAAAAGAAGCTTCGCTAAAGCGAAGCTTCTTTTTTTTGAGATAGAATTAATTTTAGTAGTCAAATTTTGAAGGAGGTATTACTCATGTGTATGTTCTCTGGCGAAGCTCAAATTGCATATTTGGCTATACTAAAGATTAATTCAATAACTTAAGCACATTTATCTTAACTTCTATTAAGTAAATAGACACAATCAAATATTAAAACCTAAAGCCTATTTAGCAATCTGAGCAAGCTAAATAGGCTTTACATCTATTTCTTATTGTGTCGAAGGACTTACTAAAACCAAAGTGTTCTTAAGTTGTTGTTGTCAAGATTTCTTGTCTGAGCTACCTTCTAAATTAAGAGGAACCAACATGACTTCTACGAATTTATCTCCAAATACTCAATCTCAGATCACTCTTGTGGGAGATGCAACGTTCAAAGGCGCGATCGCATACAAAGCGACACGATTAATGGCTGGAGCTTTTAACGCGACACAAATGGCTTTAGCTGAAGCCTATATTAACGGATTAGAAATACCAGACTCCGTTTTCCGATCGCTATTGCATACATCCATGCCAATTTTGTTTAAGCACTATCCTAGTCTACTAGCTCCCTACGAATGGGTGTTACAGGAATCAGATCAGCTTGCCGAGTCTTCACGAGAACTGATGAAAGTTCAGTATGATATGCCTCAAGCCATGCTGAATCCGATGCTGGGCGATTGGCAAGTCATTTATCCAAAGTACAGTACTGGATTTTGGGAGAATGGGGCGATCGATCTCGAAGAATCTCAAAAGCACATGATTGATCAAGTGATTGAACGCATAGAGATTGTGGATGGCGATCATATTTTGGATTTTGGTTGTGGTTGGGGCTGTGTACCTAATTACATCATGTCGAAGTTCCCTAATGTCCGTTTTACAGGACTGAACTTGAGTCATCAACAATGTGAGTACATGCGTCATAAAATGCAAGACCCAGAGAGCTTTCTGAGTTCAGGTCGATTCACTTTGCATGAAGGCGATTTAAACGAAGCACAGTTCACCGAAAAATTTGATAAGATTCTCTCTATCGGGGTCTTTTGTCATGTTGGCAATCTCACCAATGCTTTTCAAAAATTGGCATCTTTTCTCAAAAGTGATGGCAAGGTATTCATTCACATCATTACCGTGCGTACTCCAAATCATATGTCTTCTGGTTTCACTCACAAGTATATTTTTCCTCACGGGCGCTACTGGAATTATGACGCAGTTCCTAATCATAACCATGATCTTAAAACCATCGATCGCTGGTACATGAATGGCATCAATTATCACAAAACATTGACAGCTTGGTTAGAGCGGTTTGACGCTTCTCAAGATGTTGCTAGGTCTCTAGATTATGGCATGGACTACGCCAAGTTCCGTCGCATCTGGCGGTTCTATTTACTGTTGCTAGGTACAATTTTTGTGACTTGCGATGGTGAATACAATGGCAATGGTCAATATCTGCTGACTAAAGCATAATTTCAAAGATAGGACTTACGCAAAAGAACTAAATGTAGGGGCAATTCATGAATTGCCCCTACGATGAAATGTATGTTTTAAGCCATTTTTGCGTCATTCCTAAAAGATTTAAGTAGCGCGAAGCGCTACTTAAATGTGATGTTACGTGGAAAGAAAAATGCACCACATCCCCCAACCCCTTCTCCTTGCAAGGAGAAGGGGAGCCAGAGCTTTTTCTTGTTCCCCTCTCCTTTGCAAGGAGAGGGGCTAGGGGTGAGGTTTTAGAAACTTCCACGTAACATCAGTTAAATCTTTAGCTAAATTTAGTTAAGAACTTTAAAAATGACTGCGTACGTGGAGTGAGCAAAGTTTTACGATAGACATCAGCGGCTTTCTTAATCGCATCAGCTTGAGTGGGATAGGAATGGATCACCCCAGAAAGTGCATTTAAGCCCTGTTTTGTCGCGATCGCTAAAGTGATTTCGCTAATCATTTCGCCAGCATGACGCGCCACAATTGTTGCCCCGAGAATCCGATCTGAGCCACGCTGATGCAAGATTTTGACAAACCCTTCCGTTTCTCCATCATAAATAGCCCGATCGACGGAAGAGAAAGGAATTTTAATCTCACTGGTTTCTAAACCTTTCGCTTTAGCTTCTTCGGCATATAAGCCCACATGGGCAATTTCGGGATCGGTATAAGTCACCCAAGGCATTACCAAATCACTGAGTTTGCTTTTGCCCAAACCAAAGGGAGCAAATAACGTGTTTTTAATCACGATTCTCGCAGCGGCATCAGCGGCATGGGTAAATTTCCAATTCATGCAAATATCTCCTGCGGCAAAAATACGTGGGTTCGTAGTCTGGAGATAATCATTCACGATTACGCCACGCCGCTTGTCGTAGTCCACGCCCACAGCTTCCAGATTCAATCCCACATTTGGCGATCGCCCTGCACCGACGAGAATTTCATCAACTTCAATCTGGTTAATAATTCCATTTTGTTGATAATAGATGACTTTACCAGTGTTAGTTTTTTCGACTTTAGCGATCGCACAACCAAGCACTAAATTTAAGCCATCACGTATAAATTTCTGTTGGACAATTTCCGCTGCGTCAGCATCTTCGCGATCGAGTAAATGCCGATTTTTATGCAGTAATGTCACTTCACAGCCTAAGCGGTGAAAAGCTTGGGCTAATTCACAACCAATTGGGCCACCGCCGATCACCGCCAATCTTTTAGGGCGATCGGTCAACGAGAATACAGTCTCATTGGTTAAATATCCAGCTTCGGCTAGCCCAGTAATTTGAGGATCGGCAGCCCTTGCACCTGTTGCAATTACGGCTTTTTTAAAGCGTAATTGTATATTATTAACTGCGATCGCCTTCTCATTAATAAATTGTGCCGAGCCTAGAAACACATCCACACCAAGATTACGAAATCGCTCGGCGGAGTCATGGTGACTAATACCCGCACGGATTTTGCGCATTCTTTCCATAACTGCTGCAAAGTCAATATCAATGTGGCTCGGTGGGTTAATGCCAAAGGGAGCCGCGTCGCGCATATCCGCAACAACCCTCGACGAACGAATCACACATTTAGAAGGAACGCAGCCGACATTTAGGCAATCACCACCCATCAAGTTTTTCTCAATCAAGGCGACTTTTAATCCCAAGCCTAAACCCGCTGCTCCTGCTGCTACGACTAATCCCGCCGTTCCCGCACCAATCACGACCAAATCGTAAATAGCTGCTGGTTGAGGATTTACCCAATCAAGAGGATGTACATTTGCAATCAAATCACGATTATAAGCATCCACGGGCTGAATGAAATCTTCATAGCGATCGCTTGAATATGATTGAGATTGAGTCATGACTTTGATACTGCTGATTAAATTAAGTAAAACGAATCAATAAACTTGTGAAAAGTGTTACTTCGCGAGACTTTTCACAAGTTTATTGATTCAGGTTTGAGCGCAAAACGCTGTAGTTCAAGTATAAGCACAGGAAAAAAATCAAAAAATAGAACGCTAAATCAGCCTAAAAGTTTTATCCAGTAGCTATTTTGGGCTTGAAAGCTAAAATCGTTGCTGGGAGGGTATTTCAAGTTTTTTGTCCTGTACTTAGATTTTTCATTTAAGAACAAAGCACGTTGTAAAGTCAGTCCAGAACTAATCTGGATTTTAGTAGTATATTGAGAATAAATTGACGTAAGTAATGCAAATTGTGAAAATTTGTGACGCTGCTGGTAAAAGCAAGAGCTTAATATAGGTAAAATCATGATGAATAAATTTTAAAATACGAGATTTTTAAATTTATTCAATAGATATAGGGTTTTGCGGTAGTTTGAGGTTAAATCAATGTTTTGTGCCGCATTTGCATATGAATCATAAGTTCTATTGACAGCACTTCAATAAGGTCTTGACATCATATGATAAAATCCTGAAAGTGCAGCAAAAGAACTTTTCGTTGGAACCGACAAAACGAAAACCCGTTAACCGCGTAGCGTAGCTGCTGCGGTTCAACTTACTAGTTATGCTGCCAGTCCTCCAGATAAAGGTCAAAGTGTTTCAGGTAAACGGTCTACATTATGGAAGATGTAGGTAGAGTAAGTAGTAGAAAATTGAAAGCATGAAGTTTTTGTCGTCGAAACTTGACTTGGATTCGTTTTTTGACAGCCTTGCACAGGCTCAAGAGCGTTTTCTATTGCTAGATTATGATGGGACTCTTGCACCTTTCCGTATTAAGAGAGATCAAGCTTTTCCCTATCCAGGTGTTACAGAATTGCTAAACGATATTCGTCAAACTCAAAAGACACAGATAGTTATCATTAGTGGACGTGCAATCCAAGATCTTATCCCACTCTTGAATTTAGCCCCTCTCCCAGAAATTTGGGGATCTCATGGTTGGGAACATTTAGATACCAACGGTAAATACACAATTTCACTGTTTGATGAAGCTACGAGTGAAGCACTCTCTGAAGCGAAAGACAGCATTAATTCGTTAGGTCTAATGAGTTTTTGTGAACAAAAGCCTGTTAGTTTAGCAATTCACTGGCGAGGTTTACAATCAGAGTCCATGAGTTCAATACAAAGGCAAGTTGAAGAGAGGTGGAAAGAACTAGAAAAGAAATCAAATCTTAAGATACATTCCTTCGATGGTGGAGTAGAGCTACGTATTTCAGGTAAAGATAAAGGCACATCAGTAGAGTCAATTATTTGTAATTTAAATGAAGGAGCTAAAATTGCTTATCTTGGAGATGATGCTACAGATGAAGATGCATTTAGGGCACTAAAAACCAAGGGGCTGAGTGTTTTAGTACGTGAAGAATTACGTTCAACTGATGCTGATTTGTGGATCAAGCCACCTGATGAACTCATTGAGTTTTTGACAAGATGGAGACAAGCTTGTTTAGCTCTATCTTGAACATCACTAGCACAGAATTAGGTATTAAAGCGATATGATTGAATTTTGGATTAATGTAGCGGTAAATATAGTTTCCACACTAATTCTTGCTCTAATAGGCTTCATTATCTACGCATTTCTTTATTGGAAAAATAGGAGAGAAATCCTACACTTCTTTGGCATTAGTAACGTAAAGCCAAATGTTTCTATCTATCTGTCGGCGTTGAATATTAAACCTGGAGGCACAACAGGTATTGAGACAATTGACAAAGGATACGTTGGAGCAGCAATAAACAAGTTGGAGTATGATGGCGCATTATTCATACAACGTGAATTAAAGGCAAAGCCCTTAGCATTGCTACCAAGAAATTTACAAGACTGGCTAGGTCAAGAAAATATTGAATTAAGAAATGTAGATGTGCCTGTTAAGCTAAGCCCTTCAAGAATTACTAATAGAGATTCAGCATTTGATAATAATTTAATTATTTTAGGAACTGGTGTCTATAACAGTTTGTCTCATTACTATCTAAAAGAATATTTCTTAAAGCATTCCGATCTTTATCCTTGGCACTTTTACCATGCCAAAGACAATAAAGGACAGCGCATTATGGGGATTCATCGTAGAGGCTTTGAAGATTCACCTATAGATGAAGGGCGCAATGGCCATGTAGAACCTGCATTCATCCAGCGAATTTATGACGTAGATTGCAAAACTACTGTGTTTATTTGTGCTGGGCTTGGTTCTAGCGCTACGTTAGGTAGTGCCCGTTATCTCTCAGAGCGATGGAGAGATTTGCAACGAACGTTTGGGGACGAGGAATTTGGAATTGCGCTACTATTTTATAACCAAGACCCTGATAGAGAATTTGTAGGACAACCCCAAGTTTGCTATGAAGGCTTTTTAAGGCGTATCCCATCCAAATTTCTCTAGACGGCAGTTGCGGCATAACAATCCCGTTGCACACCGACCGTATAAAGTTGGTTGCTGAATCCGAGAGGTTACTAGCGGGGGGTGAACGGGAACGTTATACCGAATCGACACGCCCGTTAAAGCTGTCTTTCTTTAGACGAAAATAGGCAAGCAAAAATGGTTGACTTCGTTGTTTAGTTCCGAAAGGTTATTGGCGATCGCAAAGTCAAATAATAGCACTGTTGGATAATAACGACTAGAATCGCTGAAACTCGCACAGAGAATAGCTTTCAAGCCTTTTGATTAAATGTCATTGAAACTTTTGCCCAGACTAGGTTACAAGATTTTTTGATTGCCCAACAGGGCTAATTATTAAGCAATCGCCAATAATTGATCACTTTTATTGCTAAGCACTAAGTACGAGACAAAAAGATTTGAGAAGCGATACTTTGTATCGCTTCTCAAATCTTCTTGGTATACCACCAAGCCCATGCGATGAGGACTGCTTGCAATGGCAACCGCCCCCATCGTAATAAGTCTGAGTCGGGAATTCCATCCATTTGAATACGATTAACTGCCATGTTGATATTGGCAGGAAATACAGCAATGAATAGGGCGATCAATCCCCATGCTGCGGCTTGACTGACTGGAGGAACTAACAAGCCAACTCCACCTAAAATTTCAAATACGCCACTAATGTAAACCAAAGCTAAAGGATAAGGTAAAAAAGAAGGAACGATCTTCACAAAGGGATCGGGCGTTACCCAGTGCAGTGTCCCTGCTGTGATCATGAATATCGCAAGCAAGACCCGTAAAACTGATTTAATTGTGAGCATATCAAAATAGTGTTAATTGTTGCGGTGGCGGAGTTAGATCATTCCAAGGCAATGCTGGCACAGGAACATTTGCTTTTTCTAACATTTCCTGAAAATATTTAGCATTATGCGGCGATCGCTCTTCGATAGGACAATGCATAAAAAAATAAATTTGAGTTCCATTGGCTAACCATTCTTGCAAATAAGTCACCCATTCTTGCCAAAAGCGAATATTTAAATCGCGATCGGGATGGCTAATAAAACGCACAATGCTAAAGGGGGCTGTCACCAATGGTTGCAAAGGTAAATTTGGCTTGCGACGTTCCTGCTGCACAGGTATCGACAGCGCGGGATCAATTTCATCGCCTAAGGGTAGATCGTATATTGGTCGAGAATCGAGTAACACTCGACCAATACCAAGTTTTTGTAATAGCGCATTCAGGCGATCGCAATGGGGCGCTTTAAACCAATCCCCATGACGGACTTCTAGAGCAATTTGATAGTTTTTTGTCGGCAAAGCTCTGAGAAAACTTTCTAAATCAACAAAATTAACTGGGCTATAGCTCGGTGGCAGTTGGACAAATAGCACACCTAAGCGATCGCCAAATCCAGACATTAAACCTAAAAAATGTAACGCCTGATCCAGATATGGCAATAGCAAACCATTATGGGTTAACTGTTTTGGAAACTTTGGGCAAAACTTAAAATTTGCGGGAGTATCCTTTGCCCAGCGCTCAACAGTTTGGCGATCGGGGATCACATAAAAAGTTGAATTTACCTCTACTGTTACTAAGCGATCGCTATAGAGCTGTAAAAACTCCGTTGAGCGACTCCCCCTAGGATAAAAATCACCAACCCAACCTTTATAAGCCCAAACCGCACAGCCTAAATAAAATTTAAAGTCCATATTTTTTAAACCGAGAGAAGCGCAAACCTACTGTGAGCTAATGATCTTCGACTGGAACATTACGAGATTAATTCTAGATTGTTTGAGAGAGTGTGATCCTTGGGGCACACTCTCTCAAACAATCTAATCTCATAAGCGAATTAGTTCTACTATATATGAATATTTGATAGCAAATTAATTGTCCTATAAGCATAAACTATGATACTTTGTGTCAAAGTTTCATAATAAATGGAATCAAATATGCAGCATTCAGTTGACCCAGATAAAGATCAGCTAATCACTACATGGGATGGCAAAGTTGTGCGTAGTCGAATTGTCAAAACTTTAGAGTTGGTACAAGACGCGATCGCGATCTCTCTTTGTATTGGACTGTTTTGCGTCATGGTGTTGCAACTTAAAGAGATTTTTCTATCGTTAATAACCACCTTGCACTTTCATGACATCACAGCAGATATTTTATTCATCCTCATTTTAGTGGAATTATTTCGGCTATTAATTATTTATCTTCAAGAACAGCGAGTTTCGATAGGAGTTTCCGTAGAAGTCACCATCGTTTCTGTATTGCGAGAAGTGATTGTTAAAGGATTGTTAGAAGTCGAATGGAAGCAAGTCATGGCTACATGTGCTTTTTTAATTGCTCTAGCCCTACTATTAGTAGTCAGGGTTTGGTTGCCGCCCACATTTGAAGGCGTTGATCCTCAACAAATAGCCTCCGCACGACGCAGGGACAAAAAAATTACCGAATAAAACATAGAGGGGCGCAATGCGCCCCTCTATGTTTTTAGTTGATTTGGTTAAGTAACTGCTTAATTGTTTTGATTAATTCAGGTGGATGATAGGGCTTAGTTAAGTAAGCATCTGCCCCCTGCTTCATGCCCCAGTACTTATCAAATTCCTCACTTTTGGTTGTACACATAATTACGGGTACATTCTTCGTAGAGGCATTATTTTTTATCCAACGGCATAACTCATACCCATTCATTTGAGGCATGACCACATCGGTAACAACGAGATCGGGAGTAAAAGCTTTGAGCTTTTCAACTGCCTCAGCACCGTTATTTGCTTCCGTAACTTCTATACCGTGTTGTTTCAAATGTGCTGAGACCATCTCCAACACCATCGGACTATCGTCCACTACGAGGACTTTTACCATGACTGCTTTCCTTGTTTTCCAGTTGTGCGTTAGCGTAAATCGTCATCAAAACTCAATACCTTTGAGAATTAAGCCCATTTAGAACGATCAATTGCTAATGCAATCATAAAATTTCTAAAACCTTAATAGTAGGATAAGGTTAAGAATATTTGCCTAATCAACATTAACTCTTTTTTGATTGTGTCTTTACAGAATTGTTGATTCAACTCTACTTAATCAATTTAATCAATGAACAATATTAATGAAAGACATTGATATTGTTGACAGTATATCAGAATGCATCTTGGTTAGAGTGCTATGGCAATGGTTACAGTTGAGGGTTTGAGTAAAATTTATAAAATTGCGGTCAAAGATGCGGGAATAGCTGGCACTCTTAGACACTTTTGGCATCGTCAATATCGATCGATCGCAGCAGTTAAAGATATTTCCTTTGCGATCGCATCGGGGGAAATGGTCGGCTTTTTGGGGCCAAACGGTGCAGGCAAAACCACGACGCTAAAAATGCTAACGGGCTTAATCCATCCATCATCAGGGCATGTCCAAGTGGCAGGGCATATTCCCTTTGATCGAGACACGAGTTTTTTGCAAAAAATCACCTTAGTCATGGGGCAGAAACAACAATTAATTTGGGATCTGCCAGCCCTAGATTCTTTAAAAATGAATGCGGCGGTGTATGACATCCCTGACAAATTATTTAAGCATCGCCTCGGTGAGCTGACAGAAATGCTATCGCTGGAAGGTAAACTCTCGCAGCCTATACGCAAGCTCTCCCTCGGCGAGCGCATGAAGGCAGAATTATTAGCGGCTTTATTACATCAGCCCCAAGTTTTATTTTTAGATGAACCAACTTTGGGCTTAGATGTGAATGCTCAAGCAAGTGTGAGGGAATTTTTGCGGGAATATAATCAGCGCTACCAAGCGACGATTATATTAACAAGTCACTATATGGCAGACATTACGGCTTTATGTAAGCGGGTATTACTGATCCATGAAGGTGGTCTGATCTATGATGGCAGCCTCGAAGGACTGCATAATAATTTTGCACCTTATCGAGAAGTGCGCGTGGAGCTATCCCAACCAATTATCGATCCCGAAGGTTTACAGAAATATGGTCAAATCTTAAATATTGATGGTCAAGCAGTTTGTTTCTTAGTGCCACGAGAAAAATTAACTAAGGCTGTTTCGCAAATTCTTGCCGAATTAGAAATTCTGGATCTCTCGGTAAACGAACCTGCGATCGAAGAAGTAATCGGTCGTGTTTTTCGTGCTGGTAGCGTCGAGCAGAAGTAACCCTAAGAGATTTTGTAAAAGCGTTGCTTCGCAACGCTTTTACAAAATCTCTTATACCAATTCACAAAAGTGTGACAACACTTCTGTGAATTAAAACCCAGAACATGTAAGGGTTGTAAAAACGCAAAATGGCTGCGCCACTTTGTGTTTTGGTATTAGTTCGGGTTTGAGCGCAAAGCGCTGGGGGCTAGATATTTAGCAACTTCAGCAATTGTCACTGGCTCATTCGATGGATTCGGGACATCCACAACGATTAAATAGCCATCAATTTTGCCTTTGCCCACAGTATTTAAAGCATTGAGAATTTTTGGCATATCAGCTTTGAGTAAACTGCCGCGATCATCGTAAATTTCTAGCGCCGACAAACAGCCAAGAGTAGCATTCCAATCAAAGTTTTTTTGGTTAACCACTGCGGGTTTGTTACGGAAAAAGTCGATCGCAGCACCACTGCCATGAATCCGAAATAGCGATCGCCCCATAGTCCCAGCCAAATAAGCTTGCTGGATTGGCTCATAAGTACGCCATGTGGGCGGTAAAAGCATTTGATAGGCTTGTAAATCACCTGTAAACTTACCTTTTTGTTGTGGCAAAAAAGCATTCACGCCATCCTCAAAGGGTAAAAATAAATTTACCAGCGAAAACTGTCCATAGGCGTGAAACACTTCATCATCTGGTTGTCGAGAAATGCCCTCCATACGATAAATCCCTTGTGGAGTACGACCATTGCTAAAATTCCAATCGAGATTATGAATAGACTGAAGCAGTAACGGTGCTGACCACAGTTGCTTATTTTGTCTAACAAATTGCCCCTGACGATCCTTTAAAACTGCTAGGCACAAAATATCGCGATTAGGACGACAAAGAACATACATATGCGCCTGTTGTGGTGCGATTTGCCATTTCAATAAATCTGTGAGATTGGGAATTGGTATTTTTTTTGCAAGTTGGCGATCGCCTTGAATATTTTTGATTGTAGTTAGCAAATGGAGATCCTGCGACCAGTTAGGAAAGCGTTGCTGCACCTTGAGAATCAGTTTATCGATTTGGCTTTGGGAGATATTTGCCGATGGATAAATGACTGACTTTGCGATCGCTGCCAGAGAAATCGCCACCCACTGTGGGTCATTACTATAATCAATGGTGCGCAAAAAATGCGGCTTAAGCTTGCCATAAATCGCAGGTTTGAGAGTATAAAGCTGTGTGGCAACTTGGATCGCCGTGTCAATAATCCCCTTTTGCGGGTCGGTGAGATTTGCGGCTGTTGTCATCTGCAAAACATTTTCTAAGGCTTGCAGGGCATAGTCTTGTTCAGGGGCTAAAACGCCGATCGCCCATAGAGATTCTTGCCAATGCGAGGCATTGCTTTCAGTTAGAGGATATTTCTTAAGATCAAACCTGCTAGGATTCGCTTTCTGCTGTTGGTCAAGTATCTGGGCATCCCTAGCGCTCGCTGTGGCTTTAGGCTGGTAAGCGCGAAGGGGTGGCGTTTGCGCTTTAACTGGTTGGGGCGGATGTGCAGCAACAAAAAAAGCGATCGCTGCCACAGCAGCACTAGACATCAATTGATACATAATTTCTTAGCACAAAAAATAGGGAAAGCGCAAAGTGCTTTCCCTATTTTAGTATGGAGCTAAGCGGATTCGAACCGCTGGCCCTCTCAATGCCATTGAGATGCGCTACCAACTGCGCTATAGCCCCAGAAATTTGCTAATTTATTAGCTTGTCTATAATCGCTCAAATCGAGGTTTATGTCAAATGAGATCGTCAAAGAATTAAACATTACTAGAGTAAGACCTTATTTTTGCTTTTCGGCTTTATGAAGTGAATAATTAGGGGTGCGCGGCAAAGCCATGCACCCCTAATTATTCCAAACCACAAAATGGCGTAGCCATTTTGTGGTTTTAAAACCCTTACAGGGCTTGGTTTTCAATTCACAGAAGTGTTGCCACACTTTTGTGAATTGGTATTATTCACTGGGAAGGGAATTTATTTATTCACTTGCCACTTACTTTGAAACATTACTATTGATTACTTCTCCCAATGATTCTTTCAGAGCGCGAACAGTCGCAATCATAGAAACAACATCATTCAATTGGTTAACTGCGGAACCAACACCAACACCCGAAGCTCCAGCAGCGATCGCCATCGGTGCAGTGATATTGCTCAAGCCAGAAGCGCAAAGGACGGGGATTGATACAGCGCGGCTGATGGCATGGGCAGCAGCAAGAGTAGGTGATGCTTTTTCAATTGCACCGAGGATACCCGCATGAGTTGGAGCCGAGCTTGTGCCGCCTTCAGTTTGAATGATGTCAGCACCGATCGCTTCGAGTTTCTCAGCGAGAGTGACTTGCTCATCTAGAGGCAAGGTGTGAGGAACTGTTACCGAGATGGCTGTATGAGGCAATAATGCTCTAGTTTCGGCAGTCAAAGCAATGATTTCATCGGCGGTAAAAATCCGACCTTGCGCATAGAAACTATCGTAGTTACCGATTTCGACTAGATCTGCACCATTAGCAACAGCTTCTGCTAACTTATGAGCTTCGACTGCGGATACACAAATAGGCAAAGAGCAATTAGCCTTAGCGATCGCAATTAGTTCAGCATCAGCAGCGATATCAACAAAAGTAGCGCCACCGCGATCGGCTGCTTGCACGACCATTTTCACGGAGTTGCGATCGAAGTTTTGGATGCCGCTAATAATTTTGAGGGCGTTGCGGCGGCTAAAGGCGGTTGCTAAGGCAAGAGGTAAACGAGACATAAAATTTGTCATCCTAATAGACTGAATATTTAGATGTAGGACTACTTTAACGTGATTTTGCGTAAAACCAAAAGAGTGCAAAGCACCACTTCATACTCTTTGGGGATATGTAATACCAAAGAAATGTTGTTGAATTACCATCCCTAAGGTGGCATCTCCCGAAGGCAATTGACCGTTAAGCATGTACTGATGATTATTCCAAATGGTTTGCAATTCCTGCTCTTTGACCTCAAGTTCGTCAGCAGGCAACAATTGTAAATGGCGATCGTAGCGAATCATTTCTCTAGTGCGATTTAAATTATTCGCAGAAAAGACTGTAGTTCGTTCCCAATCTTCCATTTCACCTTCTACACACATCCAAGTAGATTGGCAACCATCGGAAAGCCAAGCCAGTTTGCGCAAAATCACGCCATCTAGAGAATGTTCATAATCTAATTGATCATTGCTAGTGTCGATCGCAATGAAAATCACCTCACCAAATTCTTCTGAAAACTCTTGGGTTAAATATTCCTCTCCCTCGAATATTCCATCCATATAGCGATCGCCAAAATCACAGACAATCCAGTCTGAATTAAGAATTGGCTCAGGCTTTGGAAGTTTTTCTTGCACTTTAGCGATCGGCTGCTGGGTTTTCAGAAAGTAAGCATTATAAAAAAAGCTCATAGAAGTAACCTGAATTTAACAAGTTAAGATGTATCAACTTTAAACCAAAAAATTTCCCTTTGTCTAAGACTAAAAGCTCCAAGTAAATGAGATATTGCTGACATAAGGGCTGGGGATCGCTATATTTATATGTTCAAATCCTGACATATTAATGTTTTAGAGTTTTTTGACTATAGAACTTGGGTTAGCATAATCGCGAAGCACTATAGGTAGGCTGGATAAGCAAAATATGGCTAAACTCAGAATTGGCATTAATGGATTTGGCAGAATTGGACGATTAGTGGTTCGCGTTGCTGCCAAGCATCCCGAAATCGAGATTGTCGGAATCAATGATCTAGTTCCTTCTGATAACCTCGCTTATCTTCTCAAACATGACTCTACTCATGGACTCTATGACGGTGCGATCGCATCTCAAGCAGACGGCATCGAAATTGATGGCAGGTTTGTTCCTTGCTCGGCGATTCGCAACCCATCAGAATTGCCTTGGGGCGAGCTAAAAGCCGACTATGTGGTAGAGTCCACGGGCTTATTTACTGACTATGCTGGTGCGATCGCACATATTAATGCTGGCGCAAAGCGAGTAATCATTTCTGCTCCCACAAAAGATCCCGAAAAGGTTCCAACATTGTTGGTTGGAGTCAATCATACTAAGTTCAATCCTGAAACTGATTTGATCGTTTCTAATGCAAGTTGCACCACCAATTGCTTAGCACCGATTGCGAAGGTTCTCAATGATAATTTTGGGATTGCAGAAGGATTGATGACGACTATTCATGCGATGACAGCGACTCAGCCAACAGTAGACGGGCCAAGCAAAAAAGACTGGCGCGGTGGACGTGGTGCTAGTCAAAACATCATTCCTGCTTCTACAGGTGCTGCGAAGGCTGTAGCTTTGGTGCTGCCTGAACTGAAAGGGAAGCTGACGGGAATGGCTATGCGTGTACCTACACCTGATGTATCAGTGGTAGATCTGACGTTTAGGACTGAAAAAGCCACTAGTTACAAGGAAATCTGTACAGCGATGAAAGCGGCTTCAGAGGATTCGTTAAAGGACATTCTCGGCTATACGGATGAGGAGGTTGTCTCGACAGATTTTAAAGGAGATTCGCGATCGAGTATCTTTGATGCTGGCGCAGGTATGGAACTAAATCCCAACTTCTTTAAGGTTGTCTCTTGGTATGACAATGAGTGGGGATATTCCTGTCGTGTGGTGGATTTGATGATTTCAATGGCGCAAAAAGAAGGAATTCTCTAAATCCTAAAAAGGCAAGGGCAATTCATGAATTGCCCTTGCCTTTTAGTTAGATTATTTTATGGAGAAGACGATCGCCGCTTAAATTTAGAAATCTCAAACAATCACCTCTAGTTTTTAGCTTGTTTACACATTAACCAAAATCTTTTGTTGTTCAGAACGATCTCCCAAATTACCCTCAGCGATCACATACAAATCCGCAGCGATCGGATCGTACTTACAATAGCAAATCACCACCAAATCGTATTCAGACGACTCCGACTTACTCTCGAAAATATCAACGCGATCAACAATCCAATCCGCATCACGGGAATGGGTTTTACCCTCCTCACCATGAATCACAGGATCGACAGCATCAGCAACTCGCACAAATACCGTTGGGCGATCGCCAACCTGTGGAATCGGTGCATTAGAATCATCAAAATTTTCACAAAGAATATCAGTCAAAGAGTTGCTATGAGCAAACTTGCGTTTGTCCCAATCATGTCCCCAACCAGCCCGATAGATAATATATTTACTCATTTTCTTTCTCTCCGTAACTAGGAAATTCTGTATCACCTTCAAACACACAATCCACCTTTAAAATCGGTCGATCGGTTCTCAAAACAATATCTTTAAGCTTCCACTCATACTTTCTACCCATTTTTATACAATCATCGGGACTTACAGCACCATGCCGTGATGTTTTACTTTTATCTTTACTATCTGTCACAATTCATGAAGGATTTTAGATTGTAAATAAATCATAACTCACTTTTAGCTGCAAGATTAGGCGATCGCACTTTTGGTAAGCTGATTTTATGAGAGAGGCGATCGCGCCTTCTGACAATACCTCATACTAAATCAATCAACTTGCACTTAGTACATTACTTTTATGCCTGAAGTTGTAGAAATCCCCATCGAACCAACCAAATTTCAGCTTCCAGAAGCAGTTCATACAAGGCTACAGTTTTTACTCGATTGCCAAGATTTAGGGCATACGCTATCACAAAACGAAACACAAGAAGCACAAGGACTCATTGATTTAGCAGAATTTCTGTCCTTACTTTTTTTGCGATCGCAGCGAGTGCAAAAGTTTAGTTAAATATCATCGATCGCCTGTGATGAGAGTCACCACTATGTCAACTTAGATCGAACACAATTAAAATAGGAATGAAAGATAAGATTTCATAAATGCAACTCATTTTAATTCTTTTTTGTGGAAATCCTTCGGTCTATGAAAACACAACAATTCTCAGACAAGGAAAATCTTAGCCCTGAGCAGGATAAGACTCGTGAAGAGATAGAAAAGCCAAAGCTAGATCCCGAACTGCTCAAGCAATTGCATAGCCTTGATCAGCATCCTCAACGCTTGCCAATCTTCATCGCTTTGTACTTGGCAGCAGCGTTGGCATTGTATGTCTTGGTACAGGCGATCGCTATACCTTGGGTATACATTCTCTGTTTACCTCTGTATTTATTAGCAGCAGCTTCTTTACATGGTATTAGCCTGTTCACCCACGAAGGCGTACATGGAGTACTAAGTCGTAATTTGCATTGGAATCGATGGCTGAGTATTCTTTGCGCATTACCCGTTGGGCAAAACTTCTCATCTTACAAAGTGTTACATCTCAAGCATCACAAACACTTAGGTATAGAAGGTGATCCCGACCATTACAAAAACTACACCAAATGGAACTGGCTAACATTTTTGATGCATTGGGGTAGATTGATTATTGGTTATCCTGTTTACATTATTGCGATTCCGATCCTTGGATTTTGGCAGGGAAATAAATCAGAACGGGTATGGATTGCGATCGAAGTAGCTTTGCTGGGCTTATTGGTGATTGGGGTGCTGCGATCGCCTATTCCTAAAGCATTCTTAATTCATGGTTGGTTGATTCCGATGCTTTGGATTAATACAATGGTCAATATTCGCGGGATGAGTCAGCACACATTGCTCGAACATGAGGCAGATTTAGTTCGTGGAACCCGCACGATTTTGACGATTCCTTTGGTGAGATTTTTTATGTGTAATGAAAACTATCATTTAGAGCATCATCTTTACCCCGCCGTACCTTGGTATCATTTACCACGCCTTCATCAAGAGCTAAAGTCAGATCTCATTCAACAGGGAGCACCATACATTCCTTCTTATTTCTCTTTTGTACAAGACTTTATCGCCGCCAGCTTGAAGCGTCAGCCCGTCGGTACTGTGGTGATTAATTGACGCAGGAAATGAATATGCAAACTTTAATCGCAAACCCGATCGCTAATCCGAGAATCCAGCAATATCCTGAATTGGCTCTCGAAGATTTAGGCAAGTTGCCATCTCTGCAATCAGCCGTATTGTGCATCGCAGAGGTTTATGACTTTAATAGCCATCCCTATATGCTCTGGATGGAAGATCCCACAACTGATCGCGATTCTTTTCGGCGCAGCCAACTTCCATTTCGTTTTGCTGTTGAGTCTTTTTCTCAGCCATTAGCTGCGGTGTTAGCCCGAACGGAGACTCTAGAGACACGCTTGCCATTACTAGCAAATATTACCGAAGAGCATGGTCATGAAGATCGCTGGCGATCGCACAAATACACTTTTCAGCAGTATCTTCGTGCTTTGGGTGCAACTGAATGCGAATTAAATTCACCTTGTACGATGCCAGTATTAGCTTTTAATCAATCGATTTTGACCTATTGCCTAATGCAGTCAGGAGAATCGGGAGCCGCGATGCTTGGCATGATTGAATATCTCTATATTGGCATCAGTGCCGCGATCGCCAGAACCTTACATCAACGAGGCTGGACAGCGACGGGTAGTCAATCACACTATGCATTCCATGAAAAACTGGATACTGTACATGCGAGAGACTTGCTGTTATTAGCAGAAGCAGGTTGGGAAGATCTGCGTACTCGTCGGCAAGTATTGCAAGGTTTAATGCTTGGTGCTCACTATTTCTGGAGTTTATATCGTGACTTGTAGCTCCAGTTCGGAAATCACCTCAGAAATAGCCTTCTCGCAAGTGCGAGAAGATCCTCGGATTGAATTGCGCGTAATCCAAGAGTTAGCCAAGCGCCAACAAAATCCATTAAGGGTGCTTTTGGTGGCTTCAGGTGGTTGCACCGCCTTAAGTTTGCTGTCAAACCCTGCGATCGCAAAAATCGAGGCAGTAGATCTTAATCCCGCCCAACTACATCTCGTCGAACTACGTCGCCAAGCCTTACTGCATTTATCTTTAGATGACCAATTGCAATTAATTGGTGCTGACAAATCTGCTAGCGATCGCGATTGGCTCAGCATCTATGCCAGCTTCAGTTCAAATTTGCCACTCAGCACAAAGGCATTTTGGGACGTAAGACCAGAACAGATTGAGTTTGGCGTTAACCGAGTCGGACGTTTTGAGCAACTATTTCACCAACTTGCAGAAAAGTTTGCCCAGATTGGAATCGAACCTTTGCAAGAACCGTTAGTTGCTATTCAGCATCCACGATGGCGCGATATTTTTGAGCAGGTATTTGAGCGCGATCGCCTCATACAGACATTTGGCGAAGCTGCCGTTAACTACTCGATGGATCGCAGCTTTGGCGAGCATTTTGCCGATGTATTTGCCCAAGCCTTACAGCGCTTTATCCCTAATGAGAATTATTTCTTAACTCAAGTCTGTGGCGATCGCTATACGTCAAATCTCACAGGCGAGGGAGTTCCTCTTTACCTCCAAGCATCTGCTCAAAATGATATTCACAGATTAGGAACAGAGCGATTGCAACTACATCAGGGCGCTTTTGTTGATTGCCTTCAGCAACTCGCCACATCAGAAAAATTCGACCTGATTCAGTTTTCTAATATCTCAGACTGGATGCCTCTGAGCAGTCTCCATCAAATGCTGAATGAGATAGTTCTTTGCCTAAAATCAGGCGGAGCGATCATCGGACGGAGACTCAATGGCGATCATAATTTAGAAGCAATTATGGCAGAGCATATTACGATTGATCGCTCACTTAGTCAGGAATTGCTTGCAAGCGATCGCTCTTTTTTCTATCGTGAAGTTGTCGTAGGGTTTCAGTCATGAAGTTTCATCGCATTGAGTTTGCAGAACGTTCTCTATTTCAATCGGGAATTGAAGCGATCGAGCAAACTGCTTTCTACCCTTTGGCCAATGATTTCTTTCAACTCGATCATGGAAATAATTACTTTGCCTTTTTTGATCGCCTTGGCGATGTCCATTATTTTGCCGCTTTGGATGGCGATCGCGTAGCGGCTGTTGGCGCAGGAATATTAAGACAAGTGCCTTACCGTCAGGATCAACCAGTGCGTTTAGCTTGGTATCTCTGCGATTTAAAAGTCCATCCTGACTATCAGAGGCAACATCTTTCGATGAGGATTTTGCATCATGCTTTGACTTCCTGTATAGGAGAATGCGATCGCGGTTATACAATATCGATGAATGCAGGTGATGGCAAACCTAATCGTCTTGTGCGAGTTTATGAGAAGTTTAATCTAGTGCGGTTTCGCTGCTCGTCTATATTGGGAATCTATAGTGTCGATGCGGAAGTAATGCGATCGCTAGAAGCGATACTCATTAAATATCGCGGTAATATCTCCTATCTCTCTCTAAAAGGTATTAAAGATTTAAAACTAAAAAGTAATGGAGACATATTGCCATTACTACATGTACAGTGGGGCGATCGTCTGCCTACTGAGATTTCGGATCCCGTCGCTGGATATACCCATATGTTCTGTGTGCCGAGGGGTGATGATTTAGCGATTACCCTTGCAAATCAGGGTGTGTTTCCTAATGCGATCGCTAGTTTGGTCAGTCATGGCATGGATGAAAGTGATTGGCGCTTTATTTTAACTAGCGATATTTGATTTGTTCAGTGTCTATTTTTATCCTGCCATCAGAGAAAATGGTATAATTATAGAGTGAAAAGATAAAACTATTCATTGAGGAATCACCGATATGTATACCATCAATCGCAAAGAAATGAAGGTAGCAGATAGTCGTAGTGATAGCAGTGAGCTACCCTCCGTAGAAGTTCCAGAAGCAGTTACAGAAACAACTTTTGAACCTACCCCTAATCCAAGTATTCCCATCTCAAGCGGTTATACCGTAGATGATCAGGGACTACTGAATAACTACGCAATTCTGACACCGATGTATGTCGAAGAGCCTACTCTTCTGACTACAGAAGAGAGACTTCGCTCTAAATCTCAATTTGTATTTGCTGTTTTGCTCACAGTAATGGCAATATTTATCGCTCTCGTCGTAAGTTAAGACTTAACATGCCTTAAATGACTCAAGAAAATCCCTTATCTCCTAGCCCTTTCTCCTAAGTCAAAGAAATAGAGTAGGGATTTTTCTTGACTTCTATTTGTTGATCGCGAAAATTGCATTGATATCTAGGTTTAGGATAATGGCATGGAGAAAGTTTCAACAAATAATTTAACAAATCAAATGTGTGCTGGCGATCCAGCACATGATATTTGGAAAAGACATCGGCATCCCCTTGACTGTATTTTTCGTCCTCGCTCTGTTGCTGTGATTGGAGCAAGTGAACGAGAAGGAAGTGTAGGAAGAACATTGCTTTGGAATTTAATACGCAGTCCCTTTGGTGGCACTGTTTTTCCAGTCAATCCGCAGCGTCATAGCGTATTGGGAATTAAGTCCTACCCAGATATCACTAGTGTTCCCGAAGTAGTCGATCTAGTTGTAATTGCAACACCTGCGGCGACAGTTCCTCAGGTGATTCGTGAATGTGTGGCGGTCGGGGTAAAAGGCTCAATAATTGTCTCAGCGGGGTTCAAAGAAATTGGCGAGGCGGGAGCAGCTTTAGAACAGCAAGTTCTCACTGAAGCAAGAAGTGGGGGGATGCGAATTATTGGGCCGAATTGTCTTGGAGTCATGAATCCATTGGCAGGACTAAATGCCACCTTTGCGGGCACGATCGCTCGTGCGGGTAACGTTGCTTTCATTAGTCAAAGTGGAGCGCTCTGTACTTCGATTTTGGACTGGAGCCTAGGCGAAAATGTGGGATTTAGTGCCTTCGTTTCCATTGGCTCAATGCTGGATGTAGGATGGGGTGATTTGATTGAATACCTCGGTGACGATCCTCATACCCACAGTATAGTTTTATATATGGAATCAATTGGCGATGCTCACGCCTTTCTATCGGCAGCCCGTGAAGTTGCGATGGATAAACCGATTATTGTATTGAAAGTTGGGCATACTGAAGCGGCGGCGAAAGCTGCCGCCTCACACACTGGTGCTTTGACAGGTAGCGATGAAGTACTAAATGCAGCATTTCGTCGTTGTGGGGTATTACGTGTACATACAATCTCTGATCTGTTTGATATGGCAGAAATTCTCGCCAAACAACCAAGACCTAAGGGAAATCGTCTGTCAATTGTCACCAATGCTGGGGGGCCTGGCGCGATCGCAACGGATGCTCTGATCAGTGGCGGTGGTGAATTGTCTGAACTAGCTCCAGAAACATTGCAGCAGCTAGATCAATTTTTGCCTCCCCAATGGAGCCATCACAATCCCATCGATATTTTGGGCGATGCAAGTAGCGATCGCTATGCTAAAACCCTAGAGGTTGTGGCAAATGATCCCAACAGCGATGGATTACTCGTAATCTTGACTCCGCAAGCAATGACAAACCCTACACAGACTGCGAAAAAGCTCAAGGCTTATAGTCAATTAGGCAAACCAGTTTTAACAAGTTGGATGGGCGGAGCCGAAATTGCCACAGGTACGCAAATCCTCAATCAAGCCAATATTCCCACCTATCCCTATCCAGATACTGCCGTCAGACTGTTTAACTATATGTGGCGGTATACCTATAATCTGCGTAGTATTTATGAGACTCCCTCTTTACCTGTGGATTCCGATCAGTACGCACCCGATCGCCTTCTTGCCGAGCAGATTTTAGCGCCAGCAATCAGTAGCGATCGCAGTCTGTTAACTGAGTATGAATCCAAGAAACTACTCGCAGCCTATGGAATTCCCACTGTACAAACCGAAATCGCTACGAGCGATCTGGAAGCTGTAGAAATCGCTGATCGTTTAGGTTATCCTGTTGTTCTTAAACTCCATTCCGAGATTATCACTCACAAGACAGATGTGGGTGGGGTGCGTCTTAATCTCGAAGATGCAGCAGCCGTTACTCGCGCTTTTATGGCGATCGCATCCAAAGTTCGGGCTATAAATCCTCAAGCCTTTTTGGGTGTAACTGTGCAACCGATGGTCAAGACAGATGGCTATGAATTGATCTTAGGTAGCAGTCTTGATCCTCAGTTTGGCGCAGTGATGCTCTTTGGCATGGGTGGTCAGCTTGTAGAAATCTTTCAAGATCGCGCATTAGCCTTGCCACCGTTAAATACAACTCTTGCGAGGCGCATGATGGAACAGACTCGCATCTATCAAGCTTTGCAAGGAGTTAGGGGTAGAAAGGCGATTAATTTGGCAAAGCTTGAGCAATTATTGGTTAACTTCAGCCAATTAATCGTTGAACAGCCCCAGATTCGCGAAATTGATATCAATCCTCTCATGGTTTCGCCTGATGGCATGATTGCTCTAGATGCGCGAGTAGTAATGCACACAGCAGATATTACCAAACGCCCTGCGCCTGCCATTCGTCCCTATCCTTCTAAGTATGTGCAGCCGTGGGAATCCCTAAAAGGCGATCGCCTCACGATTCGCCCTATTCGTCCTGAAGATGAGCCACTTATGGTGCATTTCCACCAAAGTCTTTCAGAAGAGAGTGTCTATTTGCGTTATGCACACATGGTTAAGCTCAAGCAGCGGATTGCTCATGAACGCTTAACTCGAATTTGCTTCATTGATTACGATCGCGAAATGCTCTTAGTCGCTGATTCTAAAAATCTGCAAACTTCCGAGCATGAGATTTTGGCGGTGGCAAGGTTGAGTAAGTTACATGGTACAAACGAAGCCGAATTTGCACTAATCGTTAGCGATCGCTATCAGCATCAAGGCTTAGGCACAGAGTTGTTAAGAAGACTAATTGAGATTGGTAAGGAAGAAAAACTCAGTGCGATCATTGGTTATATCTTGAATAACAATGACAAAATGCAAAGTATCTGTCGCAATTTAGGATTTCAGTTACATCCAGATCGGCAGGAAGGAATGTTAAAAGCTATTTTTGTGCCGTAAAGCCAACTTAGATTTGAGACTAAAAAAATAAGACTTTACAATCTGGGCTTAGATTTGCTAAACTAGATACCCGTCGCCTAAATTAAAATGCGCCAAACTACAGCATAATTAAGAACAATACTTTGCTACCCAAATAAGCATGACTCAAATAATCGTTGGTGAAAATGAAGGGATTGAATCGGCTCTGCGTCGATTTAAGAAAAAAATCCAGAAAGCTGGCTTACTAGCAGATATTCGTCGCTGTCAGTACCATGAGACCGCAGGCGAGAAACGTAAGCGTAAGGCTGAAAATGCTAAGCGTAGAGGTCGTTTTCGCCGTCGCGATAGTTAATAAAAAAAGGAGCGTTATGCGCTCCTTTTTTTGTGGTTAATAGCCAACACCTAATAATTTATTTTCGCGCCGAAATTGGCTTGGCAGCATCACATTAGTACCATTTACCCAAACGCCTAAGCGATCGCTCTGCGCTTGTGCTTCGATCGCCTCATAGCCTTGGCAATCCTTTTCTTGAAGGGGATCATAATGGGCTAGCCCCAGAGACACCATAACTTTGTTAGCATTTTGTCCACCCGCTAAAACTTCGGCAGTATAACGCCCAAATTTATCTTTTTTGAATACTTTTATATAAACCTCTTCATCGTCAAGAATGTTTTGTAACACTTTGCGAGCATGTTGTCCCTCGGATTGCATTAATTCAGGCGCATCAATACAGGCAAGGTGAACCTTAGTTTTGATGCCGCGATCAACAAGAGTGATGTTATCTCCGTCAAAAACTCTCACTGCAAATTCTGCCGCCCAAGTAGGCTGGATCGCGATCGCTATATATGCGAAGTTGATGACCACAATCAAGACAAACTGCTGAAATTTATTTACAAAATTGACAAGGGACATTTATGGGGAGTACAGAGGGCTTAGATTAATCATATAGCTGTCGCCGCCACGGGCTTTTTTCGGCTTTAAGTTGCGGCGATCGCAAATTCACCACGACACCTTGCCCCGCCATCAGCGATCGCTAGTTCATGGAGTGTAAATTCATCACCAAGTTTATGCACAAGGGCTTCTAGTAATGCGTGAATCTCCTGATCGCTGTTGGCTACGGGAGGTGTCTCAGTAGCGATCGCTTCTAAGAAAATCGGTGACTTGAGGCAACTTTGCAGATCCTCGGACGAAAGCTCTACATCCATTGTGACGTGGATGGGATCAAGTAATCGTAATGCCTCACCTTTGATAATTTGAGAAATATTTAGATGAATAGCTTCGGCGCATAAATCAATATTGGTGATCGCTAAGCCTTTATATTTAGCCCCCACCCCGATGACTGTGGCTTTGGGGATATCACCGCTTAAAATTTGACGACTTTTGCCAGCGATCGCAATTTCGATGGTTTCGATATGCTCGACCTGTGATCGCAACCATAGTTTAATAATAGGAATTAATACAGAACTAACAGCAGACATTGTGGGTTGAACCTATTTAAGGTTGTGGCAGTCAAAACTAATAACTTAGAAATAAGTTACACCTGCCAATATTGTCTAAATAAGTATAGATGCTCATATGGATGTTCGCCATAGATGTTCAGAGCGGTAAAAACAGATATCAGAGAATCACCCCAGACCGATCCCGATCTCGCGATTGTGCAAGCTTGTTTGCAGGGTGATCCCAATGGTTTTAAAAAACTGTATCAACGTCATCATCACAAGGTGCGCTCAACGCTCTACCAGCTATGTGGCTCCGATGGGCTAGATGATTTGGTGCAGGATGTGTTTTTACGGGCATGGAAAGGACTATCTAAGTTTCGGCAGTCAGCCCAGTTTTCGACGTGGCTCTATCGAATCGCATTTAATGTGGCAAGCGATCGCCGTAAAGCTCTAGCCAAAATGCGATCGCGAAATATCTCTGTCGAAGATGAGCAACTAGAAAATCTTGCTGACGATGCGATCGCCCGTGAGAGTGATTTGCAACCGAGCTTAACCCAAATGCATTATCAAGACCTAATGCAACGCGGTTTAGCAAAACTAAGCGAAGATCATCGCGCCGTATTGGTTCTGCATGATCTAGAGGAGTTACCGCAAAAAGATATCGCCGAAATTTTATCTATTCCTGTCGGCACGGTGAAATCACGGTTATTTCATGCCCGTAGTGCCATCAAAAAGTTTTTAGAAGCGCAAGGCGTCGAGTTATGAAAAACAAATATTCTCAAGATTTTCCAGAACACTTTGGCGAAGACCCTAGTGAAAATTCTGATGACTCCTTATTGTCTTTTCTCAAACAAAATAAACCGATCGCCCCTCTTCCAGCCCCAAATTTTGAGAAACAGCTATTTGCTGAAATCAGTAAATATCCACAGCGATCGCCAAAATCTTCTAACGCAAATTTACGGCGTTGGCTACCTTGGGCGTTATTGCTCCCCGTCGCGATCGCTACAGGGATTACGTTTAATTGGGTAACTAATCGCTCACAGTATCAAGTTGCCAGTATTAGTGAATCAGAAAAAACTGAGATCGAGCAGTCGCTGATCAGCAGTTGGAATATGACCGATGACACGACCTATCAAGCGGTTAATACCGCAACTACTTCAACAGATACACAGCTTTTGAGTGATTTATCACCTCTTGACTATGAGTAAACAGAGGAGAAATATTATGTTTAAATCAAAAATTTTTCAATATTGTGCGATCGCTTCCGCCGTAGTTGCAGTTAGTGGCGCTATTTGGGCTAGTAATGCCAACTTACAATCGCAATCAGCGCAATCAGCGCAATCTCAAATTCAAAAAGCTCAAGTTAAATCTCAAGCCAGTCCTGAAAACAAGCCAGTATCAGACTCGGAAATATTAGCCCAAATGCCAAATCGTCAGGATCGTGCTGAAAGTGGCGATATGCCTTCAGGCAGGATGCTCAAGCAATTAAATTTATCAACTGAGCAGTTACAAAAGCTTAAGGCAATTCGAGATCGCGATCTGACTCGTATTCGAGAGCTTGCGCAGCAATCCCGTCAAGCGAATACGGAGTTACGAGATTTACTAGCAGGGTCAGAAAGCAGTGATGTAATTCGGGCAAAGCATAATCAAGCGCTAAACCTCCAACAAGAATTACGCAAGCAACATTTCGAGAGAATGTTAGCCATGCGCGAAATCTTGACTCCAGAACAGCGCTCGAAGCTCAATGAAATCATGCAAAAAGATCGGTCAAATCGCCCCAAAGAGAGCATAAAAGACCGTATCGAAAATCGTATAAAAAAACGTCTAGATAATCTAGGCGATCGCTCAAATCTATAAAATCTAAAAAAACACCGCTTTGCGGTGTTTTTTTAGATCAGTGTAAATACCTAACGCGAAGAAATTGTTAAATCTCCAAACCAAACCTAGAACTGCTCTTAATATAATTTCTAACTATTACAAATACTTCTGTTGAGTTTTATCAAGATTCACGAAGAAAGCCTGAACATCATAAATTTGCATGACTGACTCTTTATCTTCTTATAAATCAGCGCAAGCTGCTGAAACCTCTACTCATAGTAGTTCTGAAAGTACAAACCGATTTATAGAGCCAGTTGTATTGATCCATCGCATGGCACTTGGCATTGCGATCGCAACTTGGATGGTGATGGCGATCGGTAGTGCGACTCGCGTAATGAATGCAGGCTTAGCTTGTCCCGATTGGCCCCTGTGCTATGGATCGGTACTGCCCGCAGAGCAAATGAATCTACAAGTATTTTTAGAATGGTTTCATCGTCTAGTTGCCTCTTCGGTTGGGTTTGCCACGATTGTTTTGTTTAGCGCAAGCTGGTACTTCCGCAAATCTTTGCCGAAATGGCTACCTTGGGCGACATCAGGATCATTATCTCTGGTGGTTTTTCAGGGGATTTTAGGCGGACTGACTGTAACGCAGTTATTAAGGTTTGATATTGTCACAGCTCATTTGGGAACGGGGCTATTATTTTTCTCTAGTTTGTTAGCGATCGCTACTGCTTTAACCAATCAAGGTAGTTTGGTTGATCTGCAAAGCAAGTCAACCAAACTACCTTGGCTTGGTCTAACAGCCGCAGTTTTAGTTTATTTGCAAAGTATTCTCGGTGCATTGGTTGCCTCTCAATGGGCATTACACCAATGCTTTGCTACACAGGATATGTGCATTGTTTTGAATGCACACTTGATTGGTGTGATTCCAGCTACCCTTGCAAGTATCGTGGTGGTGGTGACGGCATGGCTAAATAAGGATATCGCACCTGAATTACGCCGCTTGGCAACGATCGCAGGTTGTTTAGTAATTGTGCAGGTAGCGATCGGCTATGCAACTTATAAACTACACCTACAGGTCGAACCGCTCACCATTGCTCACCAAGCCACAGGCTCAGCACTGCTCGGAACCCTCGTTTGTTTTTCTGTGTTAGCATTTAGAGCTGCCAGACAAGACCAATCTTTCATCCAAGAACAGAATCAAGCGCAACCTGCGATTCGCTAACTGTAATAACTGCGAAATATTTTAGGAGTTAAGCGCAATGCAAGAAACAGCAATTCAAGAATTGAATATCTCAGAAACAGCGATCGCAGAAAATATCATTGATAAAGCCAGTCAATCTTTAAGTCGCAACTGGCGAGAAGCTATTCAAGATTATACGGAGCTAACGAAACCCCGCATTATCGTCCTTTTGCTAATCACCACCGCAGGGGCGATGTGGATTGCTTCTGAAGGACAAGTGGATGCATTTTTGATGTTTATTACAGTTTTAGGAGGGGCGATCGCAGCAGCTTCAGCAAATGCGATTAACTGTTTATACGATCGCGATATCGATGCCAAAATGGAGCGCACTAGCTGGAGACCAATTCCATCAGGTAGAATTCAACCTCTTAATGCGCTGATTTTTGCGATCGTCTTAGCAATTATTTCCTTCACCTTGCTAACGGTATATGCAAATCTCCTTGCCGCTTGTCTAGCGATGTCAGGGATCGCTACCTATGTGGGCGTTTACACGATTTGGCTCAAGCGTTCCAGTACTCAAAATATTGTCATCGGTGGCGCAGCAGGTGCAATCCCTCCCTTAGTTGGTTGGGCAGCAGTAACTGGTGAACTAAGTTGGGCAGCGTGGGTTTTATTTGCAATTATTTTTGTATGGACTCCACCACATTTCTGGGCTTTGGCACTAATGATTCGTGATGAATATGCCAAGGTGGGCGTACCGATGTTGCCTGTCGTCAAGGGCGCAGAGGTGACGGCTGATCAAATTTTGCTTTACACATTGTTGTTGGTTCCTGTGTCGCTGTTGCTAGTTTATCCTTGCAATGTCATGGGTTTAGTCTATGCATTGTCGGCTGTTGGATTAGGTGGTGCATTTATATTTAAAGCAACGCAGTTATTAAAAGAGCCAAGCGATCGCACAGTTGCTCGGTCGGTATTCAAATATTCGATTCTCTATCTAGGGTTACTTTGTGTAGCGATGGGAATTGATAGCTTGCCAGTTGCTCATATCTCTGGAGAGAAAGCGATCGCTTTACTGCAAACTACAATCGCGATTCTAAATCCATAAAAATTCATACCAATTCACAAAAGTGTCGGCACTTTTGTGAATTGGTATTAGGAAATAAAACTGAAAATAGTAATGGCGGCGCGTAGCGCCGCCATTACTATTTTCGGTATGGGAGACTACCAAGCACCATCCACAGACAATACAGAATTTAAATCTTTAGGTATGGGCAATCTGCCTTTGGCTAAGCTGCCTTGTTTGGGAATATTCTGAAATGATGCGATTCAGCTCTTGAATTAGAAGCGGTTTAGTTACAAAATCATTCATTCCTGCATCAAAGCATTTTTGACGATCTTCTTCTAAAGCATTAGCTGTTACGGCAATAATCCGAGGTTGCGGTTGGTTAGACTGGCGAATAATCTTTGTTGCCGTAACTCCATCCATTTCTGGCATTTGCATATCCATGAGAATGAGATCATAAACTCGCATTTCTACCATTCGTAATACTTCTAAGCCATTATTAGCAATGTCAGCAATATATCCCAGCTTTTTGAGCATCATTGCCGCTACTTTTTGATTGACAAGATTATCTTCAGCGAGGAGGATTTGATACTTGGATTGATCCGTCTTCACATCTAGTTGGGGTTCACTTAAAGTTTTTTGGGATATAGCTTTCGCTTCGGCAACTACTTTTAAGTTAATCGTAAAATAAAAGACTGAACCTTGAGTTAAGTCTGGATCTATAGTCCAACTCTCAGGAGGTATTCCCCCAATATTGCCCAAGCTTTCTACCCAAATGTCCCCGCCCATTAATCTCACTAAACTTTCGCTAATCGCTAAACCTAAGCCAGTACCACCATATTTTCGTGAAATGGAAGAGTCAGCTTGGGTAAAGGGCTGAAATAGCCGATCAATGCGATCGCAGTCGATACCAATTCCCGTATCTTTAATAGAAAAAGTTAGTTCTAATAGTCCATTCTCATCCGTTCTATTCTTGGTAATAGAAATATTAATACTACCATTTTGAGTAAATTTAATTGAATTACCAATTAAATTTAAGAGGATTTGACGTAGGCGATTGCTATCTCCTAAAACATTAGTTGGAATATCAGGAGAAATTTCATACTGAACAACAATATCTTTGGCTAGAGCTTGCTTACTCAATAGACTACAAACAGATAAAATTAAATCTTTTAGAACAAAAGAATGCTCTTCTAATTGAAACATTCCTGATTCTATTTTTGAGAAATCGAGAATATCGTTGATTATTACTAAAAGAGCATCACCACTATCTCGAATCGTTTGCAGAATATCTTTCTGATCTTCAGTAAGCTTAGTATTTGCAAGTATTTCAGCCATTCCTAAGACACCATTCATCGGTGTGCGAATTTCATGACTCATGTTAGCAAGAAACTGACTTTTCTCTTTAGTCGCTGCTTCTGCGACTTCCTTGGCTTTCGCTAAAGCTATTTCAGTTTGTTTAAGATCAGTTATATCTAACATCACTCCATACCAAGCGATATCTCCATTATCACGACATTCGTTGCGGGAGCTAACCTGTACCCATTTTAGCTTTTGGATAGGGGTAATAATCCGCCAACTATGTTTAAAAGGTGACAGATTTTGCATACTATATTTAACAGCTTCTTGATAACCTGCCAGATCCTCAGGATGAATCAATGTCTTATAGTTGTTGAAGTTTTCTAGTAACTGTTTAACACTAACTTCGCAAATATCTTCAAAGGCTGCACTTACATATTCAAAGTAGTTTGTGCCATCTAGACTGCGCACGAGAATATAGATAGCTCCTGGTGATGATAAGGCAATCTTCTGAAATCTAGATTCGCTTTCTTGCAGAGCTAGTTCAGCTTGTTTGCGTTCAGTAATATCTTCAGAAATGCCTAATAAGTATTGAGGATGACCAAACTCATCAAAAATAGGAATTTTTTTAGTATGTAAAATTCTTGCACCCTTATTTCTGGTTTGAATAACTTCTTCGGGAATATCGAGAACCTTACAACTTGCCAACACCTCACGATCTTTAGCGATGAAAAAATCTACTTCCTCTGGCGGGAAAAAATCATAATCACTTTTGCCGATTAATGATTCTCGGGAATAGCCAAGCAGTTCTTCACCAACCTTGTTGAAACGCACAAATCTTAGGTTCTCAGCATCCTTAACAAAGAGCATATTAGGGATATTTTCAATAATTGAATTGAGAAAATTCTGAGCTTCCCGATTTTCTAATTCGACTTTTTTGCGATCGCTTATATCAATAAATGTGATCACAATTTGTTGAATTTGCTTGTTAGCGTCAAACTCTGGAAATGCGTTAACCAAAACCCAAACTTGGGTTTGTTCGCCTTGATAGATTCCTACTACATAGTTCCTCAGAGGTAGACCAGTCCTGAGAACTTGATTGACTGGATATTCTTTAAATGGCATAGCAGTTCCATCTTCATAAACAAAATGCCAAGTTGGGTCGGTCGCTGTTTTTCCTAACATCTGATCTGGAGTTAGTCCCAATAGCTCACAGGCATTAGAGTTGCAGAAAATGACGCTTGTGTCTGGGGCATGAACCACGAAACCAGCATGAAGATTATTAATCAGATGTCGATATTTTTCTTCGCTTTGTAAAAACTGATGATTAGTCTGGTTTAGCTCAGCAAATCCCCCCATTTGAACCGATACCGCTTCTTTTGCTTCTTTCAATTGTGCTAGCAAAGATGCCTGATGGATGGCAATGCCAACATGAACGGCGATTTGCCGCAATCCATGAATTTCTTCTGGCTGCCAACGACGGGGTGTTTTGTCATTATGGACATGGGCAATGAGGACTCCCCAACGCTGAGATGCATTTAATACTGGAATCACCAGATTAGCGGGTTCCTGAAACCCCGAAAGAAATTCATCTTGATCGCTCAGATCTGGGGCAAACTGATAAAACAATACGCGATCGCAGTGCAGTAGTTGCTGCACTTCGTCCGCAGTTGTTTGCAAAATTGTTGACAGAGCGAAAGATTGCTGAATCCCCAGAGCAATTGTCGCTATCAGATTTCCCCAATCAAGTCGAGATGCTTCGGCGTTAATCAAGTCCTGATTTTGGCTGTTTGAATTACTTTGAATTAACTCTCTCATACAGCTATTCAGACCTCTTAGAGCCTTAGATATATGCGATATTATCGATAGTTTGTCAAAAGACTTAAGACATTATTCTGGTTAAAAAAGTTCCAAATTAACTTTATTAACCCAAACATTAACCTTTATATCATTGCAAAGCGCAGTATATAAAAAGCATAACTATGTATGAATTATAGCAACTCCTGAAAGTATGACTACAACTTTGAGAATTACCGCAGTTTTTCAGCCAAACGAACCACAATAAATCTTTATGATCACAAAAGACAAAATGGCTATGCCATTTTGTCCTTTTAAAACCCTTACTGAGCTTAGTTTTTAATTCACAAAAGTATCGTCACACTTTTATAGCTATCGCCAAGTTTACTAAGGCATAAAACCCAAGAATTGATTTGTCCTAAGACAAGTGACTGCAACTATATGAATTGGTATAGCAATGTAAGTCATGGATAAAATCAAATATTTTGGATTGCTATATATAGCAAAAAAAGAGTTAGCTAGTACAAACCAAAACCAGAAGATGAGTGGCGGCGCTTCGCGCCGCCACTCATCTTCTGGTTTTATGTCATAAGCAAACCTTGGTTTGCTATACCCCCCTCTATCAGCATTATTTAATCTTAAACTAATATTTTTTTAATCATTGCAACAAGTTCCTTTAATTTTATGGGTTTCGGAAGATACTCATTAGCACCTGCGGCAAGACAACGATCTTGATCAGTTGCCATTGCTAAAGCAGTCAGAGCAATAATCGGGACATTGGCTAGACTAGTAATCTGCCGAATCCGTCTAATTGCTTCTAACCCATCCATTAATGGCATTTGCACATCCATCAATATCAAATCAGGTCTAGCCGACAATGCGATCGCGATCGCCTCCTCCCCATTTTTAGCTAATACAATGCGATAGCCTTTTGCCAATAGATAACTAGAAAGCGTCATGATATTGGCTTCATTGTCTTCGGCAATCAAAATCAAAGGAACTTGTAACTTGCTTGTGGCTGGAGATTCCAGTTGTGAACTCGTAGTTGCTATATCAATGTCGAGTACTTTAGAGGAGAACTCAACATTGGGAGCATAGGGTAGCTCTACGGTGAAGCGACTACCTACACCAAGCTCGCTGGTTAATCCTACCTTGCCACCATGAAGTTCCACCATTTGCTTAACTAGAGACAGACCCAAACCCGTGCCTTCATATTGACGATTCAACGCACTGTCGATTTGGACAAAAGGCTTAAATAATTTCTGAATGTTTTCTTCGGCAATACCAATGCCAGTATCAATTACCACTATTTGCAAGTATTCTTTTACTTCTTCATTAGCTTCTTCTTGGAAAGAAGTGATCAACTGAAGGCGACTAACTTCCAAAGTTATAGTTCCTCCTGCTGGAGTAAATTTGACAGCATTGCTAAGAAGATTAATCAATACCTGACGGATGCGACGTTCATCCACGAGCAAATCTGGCAAATCCATCTGGATTTTAGTATGAACTTGGATACATTTTTGCAGGGCTTGCTGCCTAATAAACGTCAGACTAGATTGACAGAGACGATTGATCGAAGTGAGGGTACAGTCAAGTTCGATTTGTCCAGAGGCTATTTTAGAAAGATCAAGGATGTCATTGATTAGTTCCAATAGGTGAGATCCACTAGACTCAATAGTTTGCAGGGCTTTTAGTTGACGATCGCTAATTTTACCGAATACTTGTTCTTGTAAGCCTTCAGTCATTCCCAAAATTGCGTTGAGAGGGGTGCGAAGTTCGTGACTCATGTTAGCCAGAAATTCATCCTTAAGTCTCGTGGCACGGGCAAGTTCTTGATTTGTTTGGTGCAGTTGTACCTCTGCTCGCTTGCGATCGCTAATATCTCGAATAAAAAAGACCACTTCATCACTTCCACTGGGAGCAACCCGAATCTCCTCATAACGGCATTGATCGCCAATCTCAATCTGCTGTTCATAAATTTGGACAGTCTGCGTGACAAGTGCTTGCTGAAGAGCTGCATATTTGCGCTCTGCGTAAATTGTCGAAGTCGGTATGGGAAAAGTCTCATGAATATTTTTTCCAACTAGTTGCTGCGGATCAACAAGGTAGCGACCTTGAGGTGACACCATAAAATCCAAATATTTTCCTTCGCGATCAACTCGAAACACCAGATCGGGCAAAGCCTTGAGAGTGGCTCTAGCTCTTTCTTCACTGCGTCGTAGAGCTTCTTGCATGGCATAGCGATCGCTAATATCCATCACAATTCCCAACAATCGGGTTACCTTTCCCAGCGCATCCCAGATCGGCTCAGTTTTGATAAAAATATAACCAATGGAACCATCAGCACAGACAATCTCTGCATCAAGGGTAAAGGATTCTCGATATCTAATTGCTCTTTTATTCAGTAGTTTTAAGCGCTCTTGTTCATGAGGAGCCAAAAATTGGACAAATTGTTCATGGGTTAATGTAGATCTATGGGGATCGAGGGAAAGAATGGTGAATATTTCCTCAGACCAAGTAACTTTTTGGGTGATTACGTCCAGTTCCCAACTACCAAGATGAGCAATTTGTTGAGCTTCTCGCAAGCGGGCTTCACTCTGCCTCAAAGCATCGGTGCGTTGTTCCACCCGATCTTCCAATTCCCGATTTAACTGCTCTAGTTTTTTAGTGGCTTGTTCCCGCTCGATCGCAATTTTGACAATATTTGCGGCAAGACTAATCACCTCCAGTTCTCGTGGCTGTGGAATATGAATATCAGGGTGATAAACCGCAAAGGTGGCTAGCACCGAACCATCACTAGCGATCGCAGGAAATGACCAGCATGATCGCAAATTATGAGTCAAGGCTAATTCCTTAAAATCCCGCCAAAGTGGATCGGTGGTAATATCGGTAACAATCACAGGTTCTTTGCGAAAAGCGGCTGTGCCACAGGAACCCACACCCTCGCTAATTACTAGCCCTTCGATGGCTTGATTATAATCATCGGGCAAATTAGGCGCTGCGCCAAGATGCAATATGCCATCGTGATCGCAAAGTAAAATAGAACAGATCCCTCCTTCAATTTGATCTTCCGTTGCACGTACCAGCATATCCAGCATATCTGGCAAAGGTTCTCCTTTGGCAATTCGCTCCAAGATCAGGTTTTGCATCTCTACTCGCAATTCAGCTTGTTTGCGCGTAGAGATATCTAAATATGTAGCTGTCATCCGTAATGGTCTATTTGCGGCATCCCATTCGACCACTTTGCCTTTGCTCAATAACCAGATCCAAGCACCAGATTTATGGAGCATTCGTAGTTCGCATTCATAGCTCTGTGTCTTGTGGTGAAGGTATTGCTCCAAAGCAAAATTGACCTTCTGAAAATCATCTGGATGGGTATGCTGTTGCCAAGTTTCAAAACCGATTGGTGCTAACTCTTCAATAGAATAACCGATAATTTTAGCCCATTGCTCATTGATCGTTACTGCCCCTGTCTGAATATTCCAGTCCCATAGACCAATGCCTGAACCTTCAATGGCGAGTTGCAGACGTTCTTGGGCGCTTTCTAGCTGCTGTTTTGAACGTTGACGCTCAAGTCGAATCTGAGCTTCCCGAATTTCTCGTCGCACAGCTTCGGCTAAACGAGCTAGGTTCCCTTTCATTAGGTAATCCTGAGCGCCTGCTTTCATCAGTTCTACAGCTGAAGTCTCACCAATTAATCCAGAGACTACAATAAAAGGAAGATCAGGAAATTCTTGTTTAACGATTTGCAGCGCTCTAGATGCATCGAACTTCGGTAAATGGTAATCAGAAATGATCACATCCCAAGTTTGACTAGTTAGTGCCGTGCGTAGATCTTCGGCTGTCTCCACTCGTTCCCAAACAACATTAAATCCTCCACGCCGCAGTTCGCGTATCACTAAAAGCGCATCATCCTCTGAATCTTCAATACTTAAGACCTTTAGGCTGTAAGTCATGGTTTACAAACCTCCTGGACTAGTTTCATTAATGACTGCCCAATACAACCCTAGTTGACGCACTGCTTCCGTGAATTTTTCGATTTCCACTGGCTTTCGTACATAACTATTCGCTCCCAAGTTGTAACTATCGATGATATCACGATCTTCGCTGGAAGATGTAAGCACAACCACTGGGAGTAAATGTGTGCGAGCATTAGCTCGAATCTGTCGTAATACTTCTAATCCATCTACCTTGGGTAGCTTTAGATCTAATAAGACTACACTTGGTAACGGATTAGCATTTAACACCATTGACAATGCTTCCTCACCATTGTGGGCAACGAAAATTTCATTGGCGACATTGCCCCGCCGCAAGGCACGAATTGTTAATCTTTCATCGTCAGGGTTATCTTCAATCAGTATAATTGGGCGTAAAGCCATGATTTTAAGCTCCTCTTCCGATTGGCACATTAGTCACTGAACTTGGCATGGTATCAGGTATGGTGAAATAAATGGTCGCACCATGCTCGATCGCACCCTCTGCCCAAACACGTCCACCATGTCGATGAATTACCCGTTGTACAGTGGCAAGTCCGATACCTGTTCCTGCAAATTCATTGGTGTTGTGAAGTCTTTGAAAAACCCCAAACAACATGTCGGCATAGTTCATATCAAATCCTGCTCCATCATCGCGAACAAAATAGGTAAATTGAGTGTTTTGGTTGCTTTCAGATGGAATCAATCCAAATTCAATCCTCGCCGTTGCATGATTACTGGTAAATTTCCAAGCATTTTGCACCAAGTTGCTGATCACCATCTGCATTAGAGTACTATCAGCTGAGACAAATACATCTGGAGCTATCACAAACTTAACTTGTCTCTCTGGCTCTGCTGTTTGCAGTTCATTTAACTGTTCAGCAATTAGCATACTGAGATTGATCTTGCTGTATCGCATCTCAGAGCGAGACACACGGGAGAGGCGCAGTAGGTCATCAATCAACATCCCCATACGTTTGATATTCCGACGAATTCGATCAAAGTAATCCTTGCCCTCATTATCAAATTTGTCGCCATAATCCTCGATTAGAGCTTGGCTAAAGCCGTCAATTGCTCGTAAAGGCGATCGCAAATCATGGGAAACCGAGTAAGCAAAGGCTTCTAGTTCACGGTTAGAGGAAACTAACTGCGTGGTGGTGTGGATAAGGGTTGCTTCGGCTTGTTTGCGATCGCTAATATCTAGGGCAGTGCCAATTAGTTGAATGACGCAATTAGAATCATCTAAAATTGGTTCTCCCCTAGCTTGGATATATCTAATATTGCCATCTTGATGGAAGAAGCGGAATTCAATATCAAAGGGTTTTCCAGTGACAATAGCTGTCTGTACGGTTTGCTGATGATGGTCGCGATCGTCAGGATGTAATAATTCTTGGAGTTCATCGAAATTGGGAGGAGCCATAGTCCTATCACGCCCAAAAATATGAAACAACTCATCTGACCAAATGACTTGTTCAGGATCGAGGATAAATTCCCAACTTCCTAGCCTACCAATTCGTTGAGCAGTCTTTAAATGGATATCACTTTTGCGTAAGCTATTCTCAGCCTGTTTTTGTTTAGTAATGTCGATGTGGCAACCAATCATTCGCAGTGGCTTACCTTCTTGATCCCATTCGATCACCTTGCCAGAACAGTTGACCCAGACTGTAGAACCATCTTTGTGGCGATACCTGACTTCATTGTAAAATGGAACTTCACCGTGGCTCTGGACATGCTGGTCAAAGCACTCAAAAACCATTGGTAAATCTTCATCAAAGATCAGATGTTGCCATGTCTCAGGAGAATTTGGCAACTCATCATCTTCATAGCCAAACATTTGCTTTAGTCCTTTACTGAGATATTCCTCATTAGTTTGCAGATCCCAATCCCAATAGCCTGCAAGGACTATATCAAGAATATTTTCTAGGAATTTTAATTCTTGGCGAACCTGCTTGGCAAGTAATCGTTCTGCCTCGGCTTTTTTGCGATCGCTAATATCCGTATGAGTTCCCAACATCCGTAAGGGATTACCCGACTCATCCCAAGCTACAATTCTACCAAGAGAAAGAATCCATTTCCATTCACCCGTTTGCGTAAGTTGCCGAAATTCCACTTTGTATTCTGGAGAAAGCCCCGCCACATATTCTTGATACACTTTAGTAACATGCTCACGATCATCTGGATGTAGACGTTCTATCCATTTAGCATTAGTCTCTTGAAAAGTAGCAGGATTATGGCCTAGCATTGTGGCATATTCGAGACTGACGATCACTTCCCCAGTTTGCAAATTAAGATCGTAAAGCCCTTGATTTGCGGCTCTAAGGGCTAGACGCAACCGTTCTTCGCTCTCATATAGCTGCTGTTCATCTTGAGCGCGTTGTTGGGCATTGGCTATGGTTTGTGCCATTACTTGCAATAACCTAATGATTTCCTCATCCCAATAGATGACATCGCTGAAGGATGCAAATCCCAACGTTCCTGTGACAACTGATTTTTGAATTAGGGGAACCGATAACGAGGACACGATGTTAAACCTTTGCCAACTCGCTTGGTCGATTATCGCCTCTCTAGGTGCATCTATAACTCTGGGTATATTCACAACTTCTCGCTGTAGGAGTTTAGTGTTAGACCAAGGGAATGCAGATAAAGGAACATTCTGCACTTGTTCGATTTGTCGAGGGTATTTGGGCTTACACCATTCATGGGTCATGCTCACAGTTCCTTCTGGGAGCGGAGAGTCATCTTGATCTTTCACCAGAAATTTGATCAGATAGCTAGTATCAGAGTTGGTCGCTTCGCCAATCAGTTGAAGTGAGAGATTAATCTCCGCATCTAGATATTCTGGACTAATATCAATGAATCGACTGGTGATTTCGGCAATTAGCTGATTCAAGTCTCGCTGCAATTTCAGGGCTTGTTCGGTAGCTTTGCGATCGCTAATATCCGTAATCGTACCAACATAACCAATAATTTCGCCCAACTCATCATATTCAGCTACAGCCTCTGCATATGCCCAAGTAATTCTCCCTGATAAATTTTGAAACCGATACTCAAGTTTGAAGGGGCGATTTTCTTGCATGGAATCATTCCATTCTCTCGAAAGAAGTTCGCGATCGCAGGGATGAATGCCATTTATCCAACCCAATCCCTCAGCCTCTGATGGCGTTAATCCTGAAATCTGACACCATCGATCGTTCATATAGATACAGTTACCAAGCTTGTCAGTACGACAAATTCCCACAGGTGCAGCTTTTGTCACCGACCTAAATCTTTGTTCACTCAGTTTTAGTTCTGCTTCGGAGGATTTTTTTAAAAGCTGAGATGAGGAATGCATCTCTTGCAAAAGGCTTTCGATGGTGACAATTCCCAAGAGCCGATTATCATCATTCAAGATCGGCAAATGGCGAATGTGCTGCTGTTGCATCATCTTCATCAATGAGGATAAATCCGCACATTCAGTTTCCTGAATTGTGAGCACAGGCGAGGTCATTACCTCTTGCATAGTCAACGTTTCTAGCGATCGCGACTGGGCAATAAGACGCACCACATCATGTTCTGTGAAAATACCAAGGACTTTTTCTTCTTCAACCACCAACACACAGCTTGCTTGAACCTTTGCGAGCATAACATTCTCATTGCGATCGCTCATCTGGGAGATCGCTTCGATGACTGTAGTTTCAGCCTTGACAACTAGTGGGTTACGGACTATCACTGCCCCCAGATCGTTTGTAGTGAAGACGTTTACATCAGTAGACATAAATATTGTGTAATCCCAAAAAATACACGCAAAAGTCAGAAGTTACCTCTTATATTAACCTCTTCATCATCATTCAACTGAAAAAAACAAAGAATTTTTTTTATTGTTACTATTACTATTAGTGTCTTCACTTTATTCGCGCTTCAGCCGATCCACATGTATTTGAATCATCGTTACTAATTGCTTTAGCTTTAGAGGCTTACTCAAGTAGTCATTAGCTCCTGCCTCAAGACAACGATCGCGATCGCCTGACATGGCTAATGCTGTCATCGCAATAATTGGAATATTAATCAAGTTAGGATCAAGGCGAATTTGTCTAATCGCCTCTATGCCATCCATCACAGGCATTTGAATATCCATCAAAATTATGTCAGGTTGATGAGCTTTGGCAATCGCGATCGCATCTTGACCATTCTTTGCTAACAAAACGCGATATTGCTTAGCTTCTAGATAACTCACAATGGTAATGATATTAGCTTCGTTGTCTTCTACTAACAAAATGAGTGGGAATTGATCATCGTTCTCGTTTGTGATTGGAGCATCCAATAATAAAGTGGTCTCTGGTTGTTTACGGACGACTATATCAGAAGCAAAATCATGGGGTAAATCGACTGTAAAACAGCTTCCTACACCTAACTCACTAGTTAGTCCCACTCTGCCATTATGAAGTTCGATAATGCGCTTCACGAGGGCAAGCCCTAGCCCCGTTCCTTCATATTGGCGATTTAAAGCACTATCAATTTGGATAAAGGGCTGAAATAATTTCTTGATATTTTCTGGTGAGATACCGATACCAGTATCAATCACAGAAATGCGTAAGTATTGGAGTGAAGAGCGATCGCTAGTATCTACATCAGGAGGCAACTGCGCAACTTCTAGATTAACCCGTCCTCCCTTTGGTGTGAACTTGACTGCATTGTTCAGCAGATTAATCAAAACTTGGCGAATACGTCGTTCATCAACAACCAGACTAGGAAGATTTAGCGGAGTTTTTACTTCAAGCTGAATGCCTTTTTGCAAAGCATGTTGTCTGATAAATGACAGGCTAGATTGACATAGATGACTAATTGATGTGGGGGTGCAATCTAATTCGATTTGTCCCGCTTCAATTTTCGCCAAATCGAGGATATCATTGATCAACTCCAGCAGGTGAGAGCCACTGCGTTCAACAGTTTCCAATGCTTTTAGCTGTCGCTCGTTCAGATCGCCATAAACCTGCTCTTGTAGCCCCTCAGTCATACCCAGAATCGCATTAAGAGGCGTGCGAAGTTCGTGGCTCATATTAGCAAGAAATTCATCCTTGAGTCTTGTAGCACAGATCAATTCTTCATTAGTTTGTTGGAGTTCTGCTGTACGTTCTCTGACTTTACTCTCTAAGGACTGATTGAGTTGGAGTAGTTCTAGCTCGGCTTGCTTACGCGCACTGATATCCCGACAAATAGCAAACTGGACGATCTCATCTGCCCAACTAACGCTACTAGCAGCAATTTCTACAGTGCATAGCGAACCATCCTTACGACGATGTAAGGTCTCAAACTTTACCCTTTTATCTTGCCCAAACTCATGAACTCCCTTATTAAGTTCTTCTGGTGTCCATCTGGTATCAATGTCGTAGATACGCAATGCCATAACTTCTTCGAGGCTATAGCCTAACATGTCCGCAAAACTCTGATTAGCTTCTATGATCTTACCTTCAATATCTAAAACCAATAGACCATCTAAGGAAGTGTTAAAGAGCATTTCACTGCGGCGAAGTTCTTTTCCCAGAGCTAATTCTGTTTGTTTGCGATCGCTAATGTCGCGGATCATAAACAGAACTTCATCTTCGCCACTCTTCACAACTCTAACTTCTTCATATATTAAGCGATCCGCTACTTGAACTTGTTGCTCATAGACTTGCAGTCCTCCCGTTTCTATAGCTTTCTGTAAATAGTAAAACTGACGTTCGACAATAGCTTCAGGTAACACATCCAGCATCGACTGACCAGCGCGATCAATCTTGGGAGTATCGATCGCAAAACCACGATTTTGCGTGACGAATTCTCGATAAACTCCATCAGCTCCAACTCGAAGCATCAGATCGGGAATTGCTGAGAGCATTGCTTTGCTATGGGCTTCGCTTTTAGCTAATGCTAATTCAGCCTGTTTGCGATCGCTAATGTCCCGAATCATAAACAGGACTTCGTCTTCATTAATCTTAATCACTCTAACCTCTTCGTAATAGAAGCGATCGCCATCTTGAATTTTTTGCTCATAGAATTGCAATTCGCCAGTTTGCAAGGCTCTTTGCAGATAGCTAATATGTCTTTCCGCAATATCTGCGGGTAACATTTCCAGCATCGATCTACCAGTGATATTGACATTTTGTAACGCCATCTCAAAATCCTTGGGCTGGGAGATAAATTCCCGATAAACCAAGTCTCTCCCCACCCGAAACATTAATTCAGGAATCATCGATAGGATTGCGCGGCTTTTGGCTTCACTGGCGGCTAGTGCTATTTCAGCCTGTTGGCGATCGCGCTGGGCAAAATACTGTTCGCTAATATCTCGCACTAGCAGCAAGACTTCATCTTCACTATAAGGAACAATTCGCACCTCCTCGACTTGCTCCCTTCCATTAACAAAAAGAGTTTGTTCATAAATCTGGATAGAATTAGTTTGCAACGTCAGTTGGATATATTCCATCCGTTGTTGGACTACATCAGGAGGGAGTGTCTCAGACAAATTGGTTCCCACGAGATCAGCCGCAATCCCCAACATAGGAAAGCTAGGACTAGCAATAAATTCTGAGTAAAAGCCTTCCCGATTTATGCGAATGATCATATCGGGAAGTGCACTAAGGATGGCGCGTTGATGAGATTCACTCTTGAGTAATTTAGCTTCTGTTTGCTGACGTTCAATTAATTGATCTTGCAATTTTTGCTTGTCGTTAGCTTGCTCAATGGCGATCGCGCGGCTAATAAACCTAATAAACCAAGCCGCGATCGCGACGGATATGAGAAAACTAGTGATACTTATTTGAAGACGAAGTTCTTTAGCTTGACTAAGTTCATCGCCAGCTTCTTTTTCATATTTGTAGATAGTTTGGGCAAAGGAAGATAGGCGATTAGGAAACTCAATAAACCGCAGAAATTTTTTACTCTTAAAAAACTTAACTAGCTGAGATTCTGCTTCTGTGAGAGCTTTTGGTGATGCAATTAATCGATCTAATCGCGCGATCAGGTCTTGAGATTCTTGTTTAAATTCTCTTAAAAAGACCTTATGTTCATTTATCAATGGTTCAATACCTTCGATCTTGGATAACTTCCCTGAAGCAGTATGATTTTCCAAAATGGTTAAGGTCGTTTGAATGGATTCCAAAAATTTGGCGCTCTCACGCCGAAAATCCTGTGGATCTTCTTTTACATAGGAAGATAATTGTTTGGCAGGGCGATTATATAAAACATCTAATTGAAGAGCATTTAGTGATTGATGCTCTTGCGATATAGTTTGGCTTTTTTGTAATGCTTCTTGATGATAATAATTTCCCAGCAGCAGACCAGATGCAGTACCTAATGAGGTAATACATAGAGCGATCGCATATCCATAAACTATTTTGTTGCTTAAAAACATTGTGGATAAAAGCTTATACTAAAAGCTGCTGAATAATTTCAACCAACTGCTTAAGTTTAACTGGTTTCGTCAAATAATCATTAGCGCCTACTTCTAAACATTTCTCGCGATCGCCTGCCATAGCTAGAGCTGTCAACGCAATAATCGGAATCTTTACCATGTCTGGATCAAGGCGAATTTGCTTGATAGCCTCCAGACCATCCATTTCTGGCATTTGCACATCCATCAAAATCAACTGAGGAAGATGATCTTTAGCCAAGGCGATCGCCTCTAGTCCATTTTTTGCTATGACAACATGATACCCCTTAGCAATTAAGTAACTAGAAAGCGTCGTGATATTCGCTTCATTATCTTCTGCTAATAATATTAGAGGCGATTTTATATCATCTGTTGCGTCGGCAACTGGGAAGTTTACTTCAGAATTAGTAATGAGATTTTGCGATCGGGATTGATCAGCCGAGAGAGGAGTATATGGTAGCTCGATCGTAAAGCAACTACCAACACCTATCTCACTCGTTAGTCCAACTCTACCGCCATGTAATTCGACGATTCGCTTCACGAGAGATAATCCCAAGCCAGTACCAGTATACTTGCGATTTAAAGCACTATCGATTTGGATAAATGGCTGAAATAGTTTATGGATATTTTCAGGGGCAATACCTATGCCAGTATCAGTCACCGCAATTCTCAGAAAGCTTTGTGATGTACATTCAGTCGTGCTTAGTTCAGGGGGAAGTTGGGTAACTTCTAGGGTAATGAGTCCTCCTTCTAAAGTGAATTTGACGGCATTATTGAGTAGATTAATCAAGACTTGACGGATACGCCTTTCATCAACCCATAAATTGGGGAGATTTTGTGGCAGTTTTGCCTCGATCTGGATGTGTTTTTTTAGCGCTTGTTGCTTGATAAAGATGAGACTAGCTTGACACAGCGCAATAGCATCAGTAGAGGCATAGTCTAGTGAGATCTGACCCGATTCAATTTTGGAAACATCCAGAATATCGTTAATTAACTCTAACAAATGAGAGCCGCTGCTCTCAACGGTCTTTAATGCTTTGAGTTGCCTTTCATTCACAGCTCCAAAAACACCCTCCTGTAATCCTTCGGTCATACCTAAAATGGCATTGAGAGGAGTGCGAAGTTCATGGCTCATATTGGCTAGAAATTCATCCTTGAGGCTGGTGGCACGAATCAGATCGGTGTTTGTTCTTTCTAGCTGCCGTTCATATTCTTTGTAAACTCGCATATCACGCATGATGTTTGAGAAAAACTCGATCTCTCCCTGCGATGATCTATGGACAAGGACTAATTGAGATACAAGAATTTCTTTACCTTCTGCATCTAATAATGCAGTTTCGCCAAGCCAGCTTCCATTGGAGATCGCAAATGGAATTGCCTCCTGCTCTAACAAATCAATCGCCCATTGGGGATGGCAATCGACAAGTCCAAATTGCATTGCATTTTCGTTAAGATTGATGCCACACAAACGTTTCAACTCGGCATTTTGCCAAAATATAACACCCTTGACATCTGACATACTAATATAATCGGTCGAAGCCTCTAAAATAGCAGTCAAACGGTTTTGAGATTGTTGCAATCGTTTGCGTTCCGTAATATCCTGAGCCGTACCAATAGTTTGCTTAACCTGTCCATTAACATCGCGACTAAATACGACATCGCGGCTATAAAGCCATCGCCATTCGCCATTCGCATGTCGCATTCTATATTCTGTTTCAACAATTTCACGATCCTGAGCCACCTTAACCTTTTCATAGTATTTAAGAAGAGCAGATTTCTGATCGTCAGGATGCATCAAATCTAGGACAAAATTTTCTCCCATTGCTTGAATTTCTTCGGACGAATAGCCCAAGATTGTAAATATTTCTCGATTGGTATAGACATTGCGCTGCTCTTGAATGTCATAAAGATAAAGAATATTGGGGGATGCTTCAGCAATTTGTTGAATAAAATGTTGGCTTTCTTGAAGGGCTATTTCTGCTTGTTTGCGATCGCTGATATCACGCGAAATACAAACAAGGGCAAATTCTCCTTGCCACTCCATTAATCGTCGAGAGATCTCAACAGGAAATATCAACCCGTCCTTGCGGCGGTGTAGCGTTTCAAAAATATTATCATTAAGTATATTTTGCCTAATAACTTCATGAAGCTCTTCAGGAGTCCATTGAGCATCCCAGTCAGCTACATTAAAATCAGCAATTTCAGCAGATGTATAACCGAGCATTTGAGCAAACTTATCATTGAATTCAAGTAGATTGCCTTCTATGTCTAAAATGTGAATGCCATCTGAGGATGCATTGAATATAGTGGCTCGCCTTAGTACCTCCTGTTGCAAATCCAACTCGGCTTGTTTGCGATCACTAATATCGTAATTAATTCCTATCATCCGCATAGGTTCCCCTTGCTCATTCCACTGAATGATCGCATGGGCTTTGATGGCGCGAATGCCTCCATCTTTTAGGACAACTCGAAACTCAGTGTTATATTCTTTTTCGCCTGCTAAGGCTTGCCGAGAAACCTCTAAGGCGTTTGGGAGATCTTCAGGATGCATAGCATTTATCCATGCTTCATAAGCTCCAGAGAAATCATCAGGATTCACGCCATAGAGTTCATACATGCGCTCATCCCAAATCAGTCCATTGGTGACAACGTCCCATTCCCAAGTTCCAATTTGGGCAGATTGAAGCGCCAGTTCTAATCGAGTGGATAGATTTTGTAGCAGTAGTTCTGTTTGTTTGAGATCGCTAATATCTCTAAAAATCCCCAGAGCAAAATACTCACCATTTAATTCAATACGACTACCAGTAATTTCGACTGGAATCAAATCTCCATCTTTTCGCAGGACTATGCTGTCAAGATTTGGTCCAATATTCTTTTGAGCGACATTTCGGAAATGGTTTCGCGCCGCCTCCAGCGATTCGGGTGGATGGATTTGAGACATATGTAGACTAGTCAGTTCTTCTCGGCTATAGCCTAAGAGAGCTTCTGCTCTTTGATTGACCTCGATCAAGTTACCTTGAGAATTTGCCACCAAAATCGCATCACTAGCCCCATCCATCAAAGCTCGGTAACGCAGAGATGCGGTTTGATCGACAATATTTGTACTAGTATCAACGTTTAAAACGATCTCTGACAATAGCTCAGTTAATACATCTTGAGTTAATAGTCCGACAAGGCGATCTCCATCTAGTACAGGCAAATGATGAACTCGATGCTGTTGGAATATATTTAAAACTGATTGAATATCTCTCAGCGCTGATTCTTGAATAGTAACCACACGGTACTGCATTACCGAATGGATCGGTTGGTCTAAGGGAATGCTCTGAGCAACTAAACGAACAATATCACTCTCAGTAAGAATGCCGATTAAGCTATTCTCTTTAGGATCTGCATTGCTCACCACCAGTCCACAACTAGCTCCTGTTTCCCCCATAGCAGTGATCGCAGTCATGACTAGTGCATCCGCAGTAACTATCAGTGGGTGAACTGCGATAGCTGACAGTAATTTTTCGCGGATTAGGAGACTCGCAACAATCATCGTATTTTACTTATTCAAAAGATATCTAATTTAGTCAACAAAGTTTAAATCATTGGATAGCGCTCGCTCTTTTAGTGTGACAGATATAGCGATCGCTATATCTGTCACACTAGAAATTGTAATTATGAAACCAATTTTGAGATTTTCAGCGCCGCAGGCGCTGAAAATCTCAAAATTGGTTTTGATGAAAGGGTAATATAGTCGCCAATCAAAACTACTGTACTCAAGTGCGTTCTAAAAGCTCAAACCATCTGAACCGATTTGCTTAGAAGTATTCTTTTTTCAAGCAGGTTTATCTCCCAGCAGACTTGAGACTTGAGTCAAGAAATTGATTTCTTGGTTTATTTTCGTAAGCTAATTACTTGTGCAAAATAAATTATCCAAACCCGTAAAGTTGCGCCCCGCAGCGGGGTAACTCTATGGGTTTGGGTGTGTAATTAATTATGCCTAGCTACTTATAACTAATTTTCGCAATGAGAATAGACGTTTTTAAGGCACTTATTAGCAAAATCTATTCTAACTAATAGCAAAAAAAGAAAGCCATTGACAAACAACGACTTTCTTTTTTTTGTTATTAGAACGGGTTCGACGGGGCTCGAACCCGCAACTTCCGCCGTGACAGGGCGGTGCTCTAACCAATTGAACTACGAACCCAAATTTTTGCTTAAATCAACTTTAAAGATTGCTTTTGACTAGCTGGTTTGCAGCTCGTTTTTTGCGTTTCTTTATTTAAGCGCTCCTCATTATGTAGATTTACAAGACGTTTGTCAATACTCTACGCATATTTTTTTGAAATTTTTTTAACAAAAACCCAAAATCAAGTTTTTTCAGGCATTAAACCCAGTCACAGAGTTGCAGCGCAAAGCGCTGTAACTCTGTGACTGGGTTTTGATTTTGTCTGATATGACAGGCGATTCACTATACTAACTTCCCAAAATGCCATAAAAAGACTGAAAAAGTCATTGCAATTATGCCCGTCCGTGATATCCTGTCACCCATTATTTGCCAGCTAAATTTGTCCAATAGGATTTAATTGGTGTAGAGGACTCCCATGAATTGCTTTAAAAGCGCAAACATCAAAATTGCGATCGCCACAACGCTTTTGACGCAGATCGTCAGTATTGCCATACCAACAACTTGGCAATCAGTCATGCCATCCGCGATCGCCTTGCCAGGTCAAACACCCGATCAAGTCATTGATTGGATTAGAACTAACCCAGCATTGCGACCAGAGAATGGCGAGCGTCTGCTCGTGCGAAAAAGTGACACGCCATCAAGACGATTTCAATTCCAAGCCAGTGTAGTGTTACCAGGGATTGCCGCCATACAGAAAAGCGATGCAAATCTCATTAGGAGTGAGCAGATTAGATTTTTTGACATTATTAATGGGGTGACACGCTCTCGTCTAGAAGAGTCGCTCCGCTCTATTTATGGGCCAGATATTATGCGTGACTATGCGATGGCTAAACGGGTTTACGCCTATCCGACAGCAGCAATGGTGCAGCGATCGCAAGCTAAGAATGCTTCGCCAATTCTCAGTGCATTGCAAGGAGAATTACGTCAAGGCAAGAAGTACGGCTACTGGGTGGAGTTATTACAAAATGGCAAGGGTAGCGCTAATTCTGGACAAATTACTGTGTTTGAGTTGGAGAGTCTCCCAAAACTTGAGCAAGAGCTAAGCAACCGCTAAAATCTCAAAAAAGTAAAAAATCTTTGTAAGGGCAGGTTTAGTCACAGTCCTATAGTTAAACCATAGATTCATTCAAAAACCTGCCCCTACGCATGGGTATATTTTCTCTGCAAGGGGATTGCCAGTGAAAAATCCTTGTAGGGGCAGGTTTAGCCACAATTCAATGGTTTACCCATAGATTTATTCCAAAACCTGCCCCTACGAGTGGGTATATTTTTTATTAAAGAAACCAACCGTAACTGTGCAGACCTTTACCGAGAAGATTTACGCCGAGATAGCAAGTCCAGACTACTAATAGCCCAACGCTAGCCAAAATCGCAGGTTTGCGTCCTTGCCAGCCCTTAGTAATGCGCGTATGCAAATAAGCCGCAAATACTAACCATGTAATCAAAGACCATGTTTCCTTAGGATCCCAACTCCAGTAAGAACCCCATGCTTCGTTTGCCCATACTCCGCCTGCAATGATCCCAATCGTCAGCAGCGGAAAACCTAAGCCGATCGCGCGATAACTGAGATTATCTAAGGTCTCGCCAATAGTAAGACGACGTAAAGATAGAGGCTTAGCTTGGGTAGCGATCGCATCTGCGGTCAGCGTCATACTATTCGCTGATTGTAAATTTCCCGAATTCAAAATACCGCCCATACTCTCAACCGCAAAAGCCGCAAATGTCTCAGAGCTAGAATTATTAGTGCTATTTCCATCAGCAACACTGCGGAGATTTGTGCCGAAGGAACTACCCTGTAAGACCACATCTTGACCACGGGTAACAATCAAAAAGGCGATCGCTAAAATGCTACCTGTCATTAAAGCTGCATAACTAAGCAGCATAACGCTAACATGCATCATCAACCAGTTAGACTTCAGTGCAGGGACAAGTGGCTCAGAAACTTGCATCCCCGATGGCAGGGCTAGGGCAGCAAAAGCGGTGATTCCCATTGCGAGGGGTGAAGTGAAAGCCCCAACTAGACGCTTGGCGGTGTCATTGGCGCTTTTATTGCCGATGCGATTAACCACGATATGCATGGTGGTAATACCCCATGCTAAGAAAAATAACGACTCGTAAAGATTGCTTAATGGGAAATAGCCTGCATCAATCCAGCGCGCTCCCAGTAATGTAGCAATACAGAGATTTGCGATCGCCATGCCTGCGTTACCAAGCGATCGCAAATATGGCAAGTTAGGGAATGCGACATGTACCCAGAAAACGAGCATGGTCGCAAAGAGGACGGCAAATGATGAGTTGTCCAGTAAGTTCTGAAGCGCGACGAGTTGCATTCAGGCAATTCTCCAGCAATTTTTGAAAAGTTTGTATGATTTGATTTTTAAAGGTGCATATCCTATGCGTTTTCATTGTAAGCGATGTTGCTAAGCCTTACCATTTGTCACTTAGATAAAAATCAAGAGAGAGTTGCGGCGCTAAGCGCCGCAACTCTCTCTTGAGTTTTGGTTTTATCCTAAACATTGATGGCTATAAGAGTTAAAGCTTTTTGATATGGAAGAGTATTTACAAGTTACTGAAGTTATCGATTGGCAGCATCCCGAAATTATTAAATGCTCCCAACAAATCGCATCGGGACACAAGACTCCAGACGCGATCGCCAAAGCTTGCTTTGAATGGGTAAGAGACAATATCTGCCACAGTTTTGACTTTCACATGAATCCTGTGACCTGTCGAGCGTCAGATGTTCTACAACATAAAACTGGTTACTGCTTCGCGAAGAGTCATTTGCTCGCCGCCCTACTACGTGCAAACCAGATTCCAGCAGGATTTTGTTATCAGCGATTAAGCATTGATGATCGAGGTGCACCATACAGTTTGCATGGTTTCAATGCCATCTACTTGCCCGAAATTGGTTGGTATCGGGTTGATGCCAGAGGCAACAAAGCGGGCGTTAACGCTCAGTTCAAACCACCTCATGAGCAATTGGCGTATAAAACTCAGTTACCCGAAGAAGCAGATTTTCAAGTAATTTTTGCCGAACCAATGCAGATAGTCATAGATGCACTGCAATCTCAAACTACATGGAATGATATGCTGCATAACTTGCCAGATATTTCACTAGATTCCGCCAAGAATTATGGTTTATTGTAAAGCTGCAATTCTAATTATGAAACCGATTGTAGAGTTTGCCACGCAGTAGGCGCGGCAAACTCTACAATCGGTTTTGAGGCAAGTCTGCTGAAGCAGGCTAAAAAACTTCTAAGCAACCCTTTACAAAGGGTGTGAGCTTTTAGTCCGTACTTGAGGGCAGGACTACTGCGATCGCTATACAAATATATAATTTTGCTCATGACCTTAAATTACCGATCGCTTCCTTCAAAATTACCCAATCCTGATGCCAAAGGCGTAATCGTTGCCCTACATGGTTGGGGCGCAAACTGTGATGATTTGATCTCGCTTGCGCCTATGGTTGGACTCGCCAATTATCAATGGATTTGTCCTGAAGCTCCATTTAACCATCCAATGCCCAATGGCAAGATGTGGTATGACCTGCAAAGTCTGGATATTGAGGGTTTAGCCAAAAGCTGTGAACTACTCAGCCAGTTTCTTGAAGATTTACCAGCAATGACGGGCATCCCTTTAGAGAAAACTTTTTTGTTAGGGTTTTCACAGGGTGGGGCAATGACCTTGGACGTAGGTTTGGCATTCCCATTAGCAGGATTAATAGCCCTGAGCGGCTACTTGCATATCACGGAAGAAGAATTGCAAGAACTTTCAGACCACTCATTCCCGCCAATTTTGATCGCTCATGGGACAGAGGATACTGTTGTTCCAATCGGTGTAGCGCGTAATACTAGGGAGGTCTTTGAGCGTTTAGGTGTAACCGTGGAATATGAAGAATATGAGATGTCCCATGAAATCCGTCCTGAAACTTGCGATCGCATCCAAGAATTTATCTTGCAACATCAAACATAAATTAAGCAAAATTTACTTAATTTATGTTTGATGTTTATAGAGACAGCAATTCTCATTATGAAAACGATTTTGGTGTTTCCAGAGCCTTTGCCAATGAAAACACCAAAATCGTTTTTGAAATCCCGCAGTAGGCGGAATTTCAAAAACGATTTTTATGATTAGAATTGCTACTTTTTTTGCTAATTACTAGTCAATTTTTGATCTGACAGTGTATTGTTAAGATCGAAATAAGCACTATATAAGGAGATATTGTATGAATCTTTCAGATGGTCAAGTTTTTACCGCTTTGATAGTCTCACTTTTTCCAGCAGTAATGGCAGCCCTATTAGGTTCTGCTCTTTCCAATTCCTAGTCATCATATCTATTTTTACAGCCTAGAGGTTGCGAATGGTTGCCAAACGAGACTTATCTCCACGTTTTTCTCCACAAGTACAAAAACAGACCCCGCGATCGCAGAGTCAGTACGGGAGAAGTGATGTCGTGAGTATGCATTCACGAAGCAGCCATTCTACCTCTGCTGAAGGTCTTACATCTGCTTTAAATGGTTCTGACAACTACAGTGAAGCAGTTGCTCAGAATGTCCAACGTAAACGAGAGCAGTATTGCCGAGCGAAAGCAACTGAAGCAATCATCGTAATTGCAGTTAATGTTGCTTTGTCCATTGCCGCGATCGCAGCGGTCACCAAATTACTTCCCTACCAATCCTCACAAAAAGATCGTCTCGATGAGATTACAACAGAGGTAAACTCAGTCGAGCAACGGGTGAACGGGTTGCGCGAAAAATTGCCCCAAACTTTAAACTCGGGGAAATCTCAAGAAATGCTATTAAGAAAGCAGGGTTGGATCAAAAATAATCAAGTGACGATTAAACTGCTCGATCCGTCTGAGGTCGCCTCACCCAATACTGATACTGATGGCGTAATGCCCACCACCACTACTGCTCAAAAGTATAACAATCGGTAAATAAATAAAAGGCGGCGCTTCACGCCGCCTTTTATTTATTGCGTTCTAACTCAATCAACCGAATTGCCAATAAAATTTCAGCTAATGTTCTTTGCCACGCATAATACCAACCAGCCCATCCATCCAAAATTCCACCTTTAAGAATCAGGCAGTAAAGCAAAATCACAATTGGCGCAATCACTTTTTGCTTGCGAAGGCGATCGCCAAAACTTAATTCACTGTTTGGTGTAGCCAATAATTTCTGAGCTTCAATTAATAAGTAACGATCTTGCGCCCAAAGCCAACGACTTAATGACTTGCGATCATCGTGATCAATATAAGCCTGAAGACCTCCAGACTTACCGTTCACTTGCAGCAATTGTGTATGCCCATCATCAATATATATAGATTTATCTTTGCGGAATAGTACTTGACGGGGTGGCAACAAGGTCGCTCTCAATGGCTTCCCAAATACACAATATCGAAATCGAACAAAATATCCATCCAGCAATTCAACTTTTTTATTCTCAATCGTTGACTGAATTTCTTCGATTAATTCTTCCGACAATACATAATCAGCATCAAGCGCAAGTACCCATTCAGAATTGACATGTTTTAAGCCATAGTTCCATTGCTCTGTATGCGTATCAAACTTACGTTGCCATACTTCTACTTGTGGATAGCCAGCCAAAATCTCTAGAGTTTCATCATCACTAAAACTATCAATTACAACAATTCTTTTTGCCCAAGTTAACCGCTCTAATGTACGTCCAATATTTGGAACTTCGTTATAAGTGAGAATTAATGGGGTAATTTGTTCTAGCATCTAAAATCTAACTTTCCATTTTTAGCCAGCTAAATAGAGCTTCAACTGTTAGCGCTAAAGGAATTATCTCTAAACTGGGTAAGCGATCGCTATTGACCATTAATATAGGTTGTTGATTGGGCTGAAATGTCAAAATACTGCGATCGCTAGGATCGAGAAACCAACCTAATTTGCAGCCATGCTGAAGACTATGCAAAATCTTGCCAATAACTTTATTTGCATTTTGATCTGGCGAGAGAATCTCAATAATCCAGTCGGGCGCAATATTAAAGTTATCTGGAATTTCTCCGTCCGCGAGAAATGGAATATTTTGCCATTCAAACACTGCAATATCTGGAACAATTGAACGACCATCAAAGGTACATCTTAGCTCTGGGAAAGCATAGGCAATTTTTTTAGCTTTTGTTATTTGATTGACAACATTGCAGATTTCGTATTGTAAAAAACTATGTTTACCTTTTGGCATAATTTTTTGAGTAATCCTATTGTTGATATATTCGCTAGCAGGTTCAGTCTCTGGCAATTGCAGAAATGCATCTAAAGTTGGAGTTTTAACAGGTGTTGCGATCATAATATTTAGTTGTTTTAGAATATTTTTAGGCTAAAGCAATAAACTCATTGACGATTGATTGATAAATTGTAACAAGTTGAGCACTGATAGATTGCCAACTATAGTTTTCAGCAATAATTTGTTGAGTTTTTAGTCTACTGAATAGATCGTTGTCAAAATTTTGAAAGAAATTTTCTAATGCTGTCACGATCACATTAATCTCTAATTTAGTGACATAGCCGATCGCTTGTTCTTTTACCATAGGTGCGATCGCAACTCCATCAGTAATTAGCACAGGCGTGCCAGCCGCAAGTGACTCCATCACAGCGATACCAAAATTCTCGGAATGAGAAGTGAGCGTAAAAAGATCCGCACCTTGGAGATAGAGATTTTTGATTTCGCCTTCTACAAAGCCCACTAGATGAGTGCGATCGCTGATGCCCTGAGTAACCAATAAATCTTGAATTTGGTTTACATAATCAGGTTCACCACTACCTGCGATTACTAAAGCAAAATTATATTCTTTTAATTTACCCAGAGACTCGATTAGATATTCCAATCCTTTTTTAGGATGAATACGTGACATAAATAGAAGGATAGGAAAGTGAGTGGGAATTTGCAGAAGTTCTCTTAGTTGAGCTTGAGCATAAGGAATTAAAGTCGGGATCTGCACTCCGTGCGGCAAAATAAAATTAGGAATATTTAGATCTAATAGATTGAATTCTTCTTGTTCTTGCTGAGTCGTGAAGTAGAGCGATTGACTATGCAATAAATTGGAACGTTCAATCACATTCAGATATGTTTGTTTGCGGAACTTACTTTGTTGCAACGACCATTTGCATAGCATTCCATGGGGCATATTTATGTAAGGAACTTTCCGAATACGGGCGATCACCATCGCGATCGTTGAAGCATAGGAAAAAAGTGCATGTACATGCACTAGATCATATTCAGCGATATGTTTCCATAGCCAAGTTGTCAGCGATCGCGAGAAGGCAAACTCACGTATAGCATTGATATTTGGTGAAAATCTGGGAAAGAAGCGAATCGGTATATTTCCATATTCTGCTAGCTGATCAGTTAGCTTGTACAGAGGCACATCTAGCAAGTCTTTGCCATTATCATTAGTGGTGGCAATTTCTGCATCCACACCTTGCGATCGCAAAGCAACTACTATTTCAATCACAGCTTGGCTTGTCCCTCCGCGTACTGATGCTACCGAAGGAATAATATGAAGGACTTTCAATCTACTACACTAGGTTGAATTGTGATGAGACCTCGCATTCCTGCTTCGGTATGACCAGCGATCGCGCAATGCAATTCGTAAGTACCAGACTTAATCGGGATAAAAGTCCATGTAGCAGTTGTATTCGGACGTAATTCTAATTCGCGAATATTGCCTTTAACTTCCACATTGCCTGCCACCACATTTTGCGTCCAGATCGCATCAGCAAAATCTTTGCTGGTGAAATAATGCTTCATCCCACTGGCGTTACTGAGTAATAACTTATAACGTTTACCAGATTCAAAAGTGAAGCGATCGGGGAAGAATTTTAGTTCATTGGCATTGTTGCTCAGACTAACCTTAACTTCGATCGCAGTTTGTTTCGTAAAATCGACTGCTGCTAATTTGTCTGGAGCTGCGATCGCCAAATTTGGACAAATCACCAAAATGCAAATCGCAAATATCCAAATGCTCAAAACTTGTCTGAAAATTTTAAAGGTGCGGCGCATATAGCTCTCTCAAAAAACAACAGAATTGTAGGACGCGGCAATTTAATTTTTGTGGCGCAGCTTCGCCGCGCCACAAAAATTAAGCCATGACCATGCCGCCATCGACATTAAATACTTGTCCAGTAATGTACGCCGCCGCAGGATCAGCCGCCAAAAATCTAACCATTCCTGCAATGTCTTCAGGTTGACCATAGCGACCAAGGGGAATAAATTTGAGAATCTCATCGGTATTCTTGAGATCTGCGGTCATATCTGTCGCAATAAATCCAGGCGCAACTGCATTCACAGTAATGCCACGGCTTGCCATTTCCTTCGCAACAGTTTTGGTAAAGCCAATTACTCCAGCTTTTGCCGCGCTGTAATTGCCTTGTCCAGGGTTACCCATTTGTCCTGCAACAGAGGCAATATTAATAATTCGTCCCGATTTCTGTTTGAGCATGACTTTTGATACGGCACGGGTGGTGAGAAATACGCCTGTCAGGTTGAGGTCGATTACAGCTTGCCAATCTTCTAGCTTCATGCGTAGCAACAACGTATCGCGAGTAATGCCCGCATTGTTAACCAAGATATCCACACGGCCCCATGTGTCGATCGCTGATTTGAGTAAGCTTTCCACCTGAGCTTCATGGGAAACATCGGCATGGAAGATGATTGCCTCGCCACCTTTGCTTTTAATCTCGGCTACAACTTCTTCCGCCGCACTAGCAGAACTAGCATAGTTCACGACAACCTTTGCACCTTCAGTCGCAAGTGCAACTGCGATCGCCCGTCCAATGCCCCTAGACGCACCTGTAACAATCGCCACCTGACCTTCTAAAAATCCCATGCTTATATTCAAAACTCCATAATCTGTTTCATAATTCTGGTCTTGCAAAACGCGACCAGAATCACAGTTTAACGATTTGAGCGTCACTTAACACATAAAAACAGGCTGTGCTATGCACAGCCTGTTTTTATGTAATTCCCTGCAAGGCTTGGATTGCTTGTTGAGTGCGCTTAATCCATTCGGCATCACGATTTTCTTCGTATAACTTCAAGGCTTCTTGGTAAGAGCGAATCGCATTGCTGACTTCCCCCTTCAGCGTATACAAAGCCCCCAGTCCAAAATGTGCCTTGGCAAAAGTGGGATTTAAAGATAGTGCCTTAAAATAGGCAGTTTGAGCTTCACCAAGTCTGCCACGATCGGCATAGGCAAGCCCCAAACTGGTATAGTCCACCCATAAATCTTCTTTACCGATCGCAATAGTTTTTTGGAAAGCATCAATCGCCTCATCACTATTGCCCTGAGCGCGTAATAAATTGCCAAGATTACTATAGGCAACTGCATTCTTGGTATCAATCGCGATCGCCTGTCGAAACGCGGTAATTGCATCAGCGTTACGGTTTTGATCAGACAAAACCCGCCCAAGATTGTTATAAGCCGCTGCATATCTAGGATTAATCGTGATCGATTTTTCATAGGCTGCGATCGCCCCTTCGAGATCGCCTTGCCGACGCAGAGCAAGCCCTAAACCATTGAAAGTGCTCGCAACCCTCGGATTGATTTCTGTACTTCGTTTAAAGGCTTCCGCCGCTTCAGGAATATTTCCCTCTCGCAATAGAGCACTACCAAGTGCCGCATAGATATCGGCATTACGGGGATCTTGTTCGGATGCTTTGCGGAAAGTCGCGATCGCCTTTTGCCGATCATCGAGTTGGTTGTATGCCAAGCCAAGATTGTAATAAACATTCGGAAAATTAGGATCAATTGTAGTTACTCGTTTATAAGCATCGATTGATCCTGCATAGTCACGCTCTTCATACAGCGAAATTCCCAGCGCAAAATGGGCTACTGCATACTGCGGAGCAAGCTCGATCGCCTTGCGATAAGATGCGATCGCCTCTTGACGATTGCCTTGGCGACGCAGGACAGTGCCTAGACCGTTATGGGCAAGAGCATATTTAGGATCAAACTCGATCGCCTTGCGAAAAGAATCGATCGCTCCCTGAATATTATTTTTGCGTTCATGAGCCAACCCCAAATTGTAATAAACAGGCGCAAGGTTAGTATCCGCTTTGCTGAGCTGCACAAACTGGTTGTAAGCATCGATTGCCCCATTGGCATCACCCTTTTGATAAAGGGCAATCCCCAAACCATAATAGGCAGGCGTATAGCTTTTATCGATTAAAATCGCTTGGCGGTGAGCTTCGATTGCACCTTGGATATCCCCCTTTTGGCGCAAAGCCACCCCCAAACCATAGTAAGCAGGAACTAACTCTGGACTCGCGGCTATCGCTTGGCGATACAAAGCAAGGGCGCGATCAAGCTGATTTTGCTCTCTTAGAGAGTTGGCACGTTCAACCAGCTTGAGTGGTGTATTGGCAAGTGGATCACTCTGAGAAATTTTTTGAGTAATCTCACTTGTAGCAGTCGATGATGTCTGAGCTAAGGCGATCGGGGCAAGAGCAGGAGCGAGACTGCATATTAGCGGAAGAAACCCTACTAGTGCGATCTTCGTCATTGCGGTTTTGATCATAGTTAATATTGCTTTTAGCTTGTTTCCGCGATCATAAAGTTATGAGTTTGTAACGCAGAAATGAGAATGAGCAGTAGATTTATAAATTAGAAGAACAAAATAGAAGAGCTAAGTCTTGATCCATCACACCACATCAATGACTTTAGCAAGGAAACCTATCAAATTGTAGATTTCAATTATTTATCGTATTTGCAATGTCATCTTAAGATGATGAGTCGAACGGCGTAAATCTCAAAACCGAACCGATAAATTTTTTAAAGTGTTGCTTCGCAACACTTTAAAAAATTTATCGGTTCGGGATTTATTTATCTACCCAAACGATTGTTCTTGCCTCTACACCATTACTTTTAAGAACACTTGCGATCGCACCGCTTACATCTCGATCCAAGCCCAAATTCCACATTGTCTGAAAATCTTGGTAGGACAAAGAATAAGTTTGGCTATTAGTATCTGTGTAATAAATTTGTTGACTTTGTGAATTAGATCCTGTCACTGCGATCCAATGCAAGTAAGGAATCGCTCCAACATAGGGAATAGTTAAACCGCCGACCCTAACTAAAGCGATCGCAGGTTTACCTGATTGCACTAGCTTAATTAACTTATTAAAGTTAGTTTGTGGAGATCTCCTGACGCGATTGCCTTCCCATCGTTGCATAACCTGTTGCAAGGTCTGCGGCGGCGTACCAGTTCGCACCTCAACCCATTGATTATTCAAAGGATTACGGAATTTTTGTGGCAAAAATAGTTTTTTGTCAGTCGCGGCTCGAACTGTTGCATAGTTAACATCATGACCGTAATAACGTAATATCCGCGCCGCCGAATTTGGTCCACAGCTCCAACTATCGTTCTGTGCGCCTGTATCGGGCAGCTGAATTGGTTCAGATGAGTCATTAGTAGCAACTAAATCCTGAGATTTATCCTGAGATTTTTTTGATACTCCATGAGGACGATTGAGCGTGGTAATCGCTGATATTGCTGGCGTGACTGTTACAGCGATCGCAACTATCGCGATCGCAAGTGTAGAATTTTTTAAAAAACCCATAAAACCTCGCATGGACTTTTCGGTATTTTTACAGCAATTTTTGAATGGCTTATCGATTGGCAGTGTCTACGCCATCTTTGCTCTTGGATACACATTAGTATTCTCGATTTTAGGAATTATTAACTTTGCTCACGGTGCTGTGTTTACGCTTGGAGCATATTTTACCTATGTACTCTGTGGCGGCGCATTTGGATTCAATGGCATACTTGCTAACCTATCCTTACCTAAAGAACTACATTTACCCTTTTTTGTTGCCATTTTCATCAGCAGTATTCTTGCAGGATTCGTAAGCATACTAATTGAGCGGATCGCTTTTCGACCTTTACGCGATCGCCAAGCCGACCCTTTACTCACCTTAGTTTCCAGTTTGGGCGTAGCTGTAGTCATCGTCAACACGATCCAATATTTTGTGGGAGCTGAGAGTTATAACTTCCCCGCCAATATTTACGGCAGCCTACCACCAGCGATAAATTTCGGCACAATCGACAAACCAATCAACATTCGCACCGTCCAAATTGTTATTTTTGGTGTATCAGGGATTATTTTAGCAATTCTCACCTATGGGATTAACTTCACCAAGCTAGGCAAAGCGATGAAAGCCGTAGCTGAAGATTCTACCACCGCTAGCCTTTTGGGCATTAATACCGATTTTTTCATTCTGCTCACCTTTTTCGTGTCAGGATTCTTGGCTGGACTAGCAGGAACTCTAGTTGGCTCCAGCGTCAGTATTGCTGGTCCCTATTTTGGCATCGGATTTGGCTTAAAAGGTCTAGCTGTAATCGTCTTGGGCGGACTAGGCAATATTCCTGGAGCCGTCGTTGGAGGGATTATCTTAGGACTAGCAGAGTCCTTTGTGCCGTCCGAACAGTCAGCATACAAAGATGCCGTAGCCTTTGCTTTACTATTTATCGTCCTACTTGTCCGCCCCCAAGGACTTCTCGGCAAAATCTTCGTCCAGAAAGTCTAGAGAAAAAGTCTAGAGAAAAAAACGGCTCTAAGCACCGCTTTTTGAGCTTAACAAGAAATGTTTTTTTCTTTTGAGTTTCATTTACTTTTATGTATTAACTAAAACTCCGTGAGAAGATAATTAGAGTCTGTATTCTACGTCACAGACATAGATTGTTTTTAGATAATTTCAAAGCTTCAAGCAAATTATTAAGCAAAAGCCTATACAGAGGATTTGGTTATGTTGCACTCACTTTATTATTCCATCAGCGCTATTCAAGACGAAGCAAGACATTTACTCGAAAGCGGACGACTCACGCGAAGTCAACCCATTCACACTCTTTGTCGTTTCTTTCGCGATCGCGAATGGTGTCAAATCGAACGAGAACTAGAAAACAATCAATACCTATTGCGCGATCGTATTTGCGATTTAGTTAGTCATGAATGTTGGCAAAGTGATTAAGTAATTACAAAATAAGGGACTAAGCCTCCACTTATTTTGTAGTGACTTGATGAAATACTGGTCTTTAGCTGCACAAAAGTTATACAATCTGACAAGGTTTAGCCTGATTGCTAACCATGTAAGCATCAATGGAGGTAATTCAAACCATTGGCGAGTCAGCAAGCGCAAAAACTGAGTCAAGGCATTAGCCTAATCAACCGCCTCAAAAAATTTGTTGACCAATCTGCTAATATGCTGAATTTAGATGAAGATGTGGCAATAGATAGGGGCATGACTCAAATTATTAAGTCGGCGGTAATGGTAATTGGTGGTGGAGAGGATAAAGTCCAAGACCGCAAAATTCTCAAAGCCTTTGTAGAAAGTTCTGGTGGCTCCCAAGCTCGCATTGCTATAATTCCGTGCGCCTCAAGAGAACCTGATATTATCGGGAGAATTTATCATGATATTTTTACTGAACTCGGTGCAAGTGTAGTTGAAGTATTAGATATTCGTGAACGTCCTCATGATGACTATCCCGAAGCCGAGGCTCTAGTAGATCGGTTTACAGGCATTTTCATGACTGGCGGTGACCAGTTGCGTTTATGTGGCTTGATTGCTGATACTCCCTTTGCAATCACGATCGCTAAGCGCATTGATCAGCATCGGATGGTTTTAGCTGGTACAAGTGCTGGTGCTGCGGCTATGGGCTATCACATGATTTCAGGAGGCAGTAGTGGCGAGTCACCTCACAAAGAACTCGTAAACATGAGTACTGGCTTAAACATACTGCCTGAAATTATTGTTGATCAGCATTTTCATAACCGTAATCGCATGGCTCGTCTAATGACTGCGATCGCGGCACATCCAGACAAAATTGGCATCGGTATCGATGAAGATACGGTGGCAATCTTTGAGCCAAATAATACTATGCGCGTTTTGGGACGTGGGACTGTCACCGTAGTCGATCCTGGTGAGGTTTCCTACAGCAATCAACTATGGGTTAGTGGTGCTGCACCTTTAACAATCCATAACTTGCGAGTACATATTCTTGCCGCAGGCTGTAAATATCACATGCTCAAGCGCATTCCCATTAGTCCATCGGTATAAAAAAAAAGGCTCGCAAAGCGAGCCTTTTTTTATTTAGTCCAATCTCCAGTCTCTGGACTATCAACAATTGATTTAAGCCCTTCTAGAGTTGAAGGCAGCGATCGCGGATCCATAAACATCACTTTGCTACTGCCACTGGAGCCAATCGTCGTACCCATCGAAATATAGTTCTGAGCTAACAAAAATTGTAGAGCCTCGTTTGCTTGAGGATTACCTTTCATAGACTGCAATAACACTTGCATAGCCTGAGATGTACCTTGAGCTTTTAACACCTGCTCTTGGCGTTCTGCTTCAGCACGTAAAATGCGGGATTGTTTCTGCCCCTCTGCTTCTAAAATGGCGGATTTTTGTGAAGCCTCAGCATTAAGTAACTGCGACTCTGCCAAGCCCTTCGCTTGGTTAACAGCAGCTTCGCGCTCACCTTCAGAATTAAGAATTGCTGCCCTTTTTCTGCGCTCCGCTGTCATTTGCATTTCCATAGCTTCCTGCACAGCTTTTGCAGGTAAGATGTCCCGCAACTCGACCCTTGTTACCTTCACGCCCCAAGGATCGGTGGCATCATCTAAATCCCGTAACAGAACTTCATTGATTTTGTTTCTGGCAGTAAAAGTTTCATCAAGCTCTAAACTACCTAGTTCGGCACGAATCTGAGTCAAGACGATATTTGCCATCGCTTGACGCAAATTTTCTACACGATAAAAGGCTTTTTCCATGTCAACTACACGCCAGTAGACTACTGCATCGGCGGTAATCGACACGTTATCGCGAGTAATACATTGTTGTGGTGGAATATCTAAAACCTGCTCTTTAATCGACCCTTTGTAGCTGACGGTATCAATAAAGGGCAAGATAAAGTGGGGGCCAGCAGGCAGTTTACGTTTGTATTTACCAAAGGAGGCAACTAATGCTTCTTCGCCTTGGTTAACTATTTTAAATGAGGAACTACCGATGCCAAAGAATACGCCCGCACCGATCGCAAAGCTAAAAAATAAGTCAATCATTTTTTTTCATCGTTGCTTTAACTCACGTTAATAATAGCGCGATAGCTATGAGATGTAGGTTAAGTAAAGGCAAAAGAAAGAAATCTGTGAATGTCCAGATCCCCAGCTTTTTTGTGAAGAGAAACAGCTATCTGTGCTGATATAGAAAAAGTCGTGGATCTTTAGATTTGACTAAACACCAAAAAACTTGCTAATGGTTTCGACAATGTGTCTTTAAGTAAAATCACTATGCTCAAAATTGTTGTCTGGATCGCGGCGACAGCGCTCGCCTTTGGTGTTGAGAAGCTCTAGAGAATCGACATCATCGAGTTTGGTGGTGTGGTCGTAGCTCCAACCTTCTAGACAAACCCCTGTCATTTGTGCGCCAGTAAAATCTGTGCCAATCACTTGGGCTTCGGTGAAGTTTACCGATTCGAGATTTGCATTACGAACACTGGCTTCGCTGAGAATGGCACGTTTAAAGTTGACTTCTTTTAAATAAGCTCCATCAAGGTTTGCGCCACGTAGGTTTAAGCCTTCGTAGGATTGGGTTTGGTTGGGTTTGCCTGTGACTAATAGTTCACGTACTTCGGGGTTAGCAAGAATTGATGTTCCTAAACGCGATCGGTCTAGCTCTTTTGCTTGCTTCCAAATGGTGCGAGTCAAGTTTGTCCTCTGCTTGCGAGAATTGCGAAAATCGCTACTTTTGAGATACGCCTTCGTAAAGTTAGCTTTAGTTAAATCTGCACCACGAAAACTTGTACCGCCGATGCTAGCAAAGCCAACAATAAACTTCAGTAATTCGTCGAACTTAGGATCGCCTTTTAAAGCTCTCCCAGAAGTATAAACACTGAGTAACACCATCACCACTGCCCCTACCCCAGCCCCTACCAATGCAAAATCAAATGACCCAGCCCCTGACCATGACACTGCCACTGCGCCGACCAATGCTCCTTGCAATATTCCTAAAAATGACCCTAACCACGCTACAAATGATCCTGCATCGGACAATGCCAAAGCCACTGAAAATACCACTACTGCAAATGCTACTACTGCCCCTGCAAATAATACTACCAAGGGATCTGCACCTGACAATGCTAAGGCAAATGCTACTAAGGCAAATGCCCATGTCATTGTACCGAAAGCCTTCACCGTAAATCCCTGTTGAACAATTGCAAAGATGATGATCATAAGAGTGATGATCATTGCTATGCCAGTGGCGATCCTAGAGCTTAGAATATAGCGAGGGGCGAAAAAAATGGTTACCCATGCACCAGTATAAGCAACAAAAATTCCTGCTAATTCCGACAGAAAGAAGGAAATAACTAACTGAAATGCCACCCATCGCTTTTGTACGCCAGTCTCAGCCTTAGAGAAATTTGCGCCGATTAAAGTCGCACCTGTAAAATTTGCGCCCCGCAGATCGGTGTCGCTAAAGTCTGAGCCTGAGAGGTCTTGCCCTCTAAAAGACCTGCCCCGCAAGTTTTGCCCAGCAAAGTTTTTCGCCGTAGAGGTCATAGCCTTAACTTCCAGAAATTTGGATTAATCTTACGATAAATAGCTGTAGGGGCATTGCATTGCCGCAGAGATTTATAAATTCTCAGATTCCAAATCTATGGGAATGCTATGCCCTAAACCTCACAGCGCAGGGACAATTTATCGGTGTAAGCGAAGAGGATTTAGCATTTGCGGATCGAGATTTTCGTGGTGAGTTTGAAAATAGTGGCGCAAATGCTAAACCCCTACAGGTGGTACATGGTGATGAAATCATTTATGGTTCGATACCTAATGTAGCTAAGCGATCGCGCAATTTTTGCACCTCCTGCTCAGCAATTTCTGCTCTCTGAGTTTGTACTTGCAAAGCAGTAAATAACTCACTGGGGATTAACAACTTTTCACCGTTATCTTGTCGATAGAAATTAATCAGAGAGCCTTCGACTTCAAGACGCAATCCTAAAACTTGACTCAAGCCATCAGCGATCGCCTCATAAACCAGCGAATCTTCTTCCTTTTCTGGCAGATTCGCTTGACGACGATAACCGCGTAATTTTTCAGGAATCCATTCACCTTTAGGATCGAAAAGCCAATATTCTAGAACTCCAATGCTTTCATAAAGCTCCCGCTTTTTCGTTTGGTCATGAGCTTGTGTACTCGCAGAAGTCATTTCAAAAATGACACTGGGAACTTGTCCCGTTTCCCAAATTTTGTAATTGTCATAGGGTTGTTGCGGAACATCAAAAATTACCATCACATCAGGCGCAACCCGCAATCTAGGAAAACCCTGCGCGTAATACAAAAACTGATCGGCAAGGACAACAGGCGATCGCTCTGCAAATTTTTCGGCTAAGTAATTGCGTAACACCGCCACCGTCGCAATAATCGCATCAGCATGAACAGAAGTCTCTGCCAAGGGTTCACCATCCTCAGAAGGATAAAATATTTCTTTTTGTATTTCTTGAATTTTTGGAACAGACTCAAGATCGGGGGCAATAATTGGTGTCATAGCTCAAACAATGCGATCGCACTGACAGCAGGGGACTTTTAAAGATATTTTTTAATTATAGCGATCGCAACAAATCGGCAATTTTGATCGCAAGCAATTTTAAAGTAGCAAATATACTTAGTTTCGATGCGATCGCTGAAAATGTTAACGTATTAAGAGAAATTTACAATTCACTAAGCCTTGTTTTTAATGGCTAATTCCTGATGGCTAAATGTGTAATTAATCGCCGTGCCGAGTTTTCTGCTAGTCATCGTTACTGGCTGCCCGAAATCCCAGACGAAGAAAATCTGGCGAAATTCGGAGCATGTACCAACTTCCCACCACACGGTCATAACTATGTTCTGTACGTTGGGATGCAAGGAGAGATTGATAACACTGGCATGGTACTTAACCTCTCAGATGTCAAGCAAACGATCGCCCGTGAAGTCACGACTCAACTAAATTTTTCCTATCTAAACCAAGCATGGGAAGAGTTTCAGCAGACTTTACCAACTACCGAAAATATTGCCCGCGTCATTTGGCAGCGACTAGAATCGTATCTGCCATTGGTCAATATTCGCTTATACGAACAACCTGAACTCTGGGCTGATTACAAAGGTAACGACATGCAAGCATATTTAACGATTAGCACTCACTTTTCCGCCGCTCATCGCCTCGCACTGGATAATCTCTCTCTCGAAGAAAACACTGCAATCTATGGCAAATGCGCTCGTGTACATGGGCATGGACATAATTACCATTTAGAAGTCTCTATTGCAGGCGAAATTGACCCACGCACAGGCATGATTGCGGATCTAAGTGATTTTCAAAAAGCTTTAGACCTACATATCCTTGATCCAATGGATCATACTTTCTTGAATAAAGATATTCCTTACTTCGCAGAAGTTGTCCCAACTGCGGAAAATATTGCAGTCTATGTTCAAAAAGTTTTGACTCAGCCAATTCGCGACATCGGCGCAAAGTTGCACAGTATTAAGTTGATTGAAAGCCCGAATAACTCCTGTGAAGTTTACGGCGAATATCAACTTTCTGGCATAGAGCATTCACTAGAAGAAGCTTTAGCCAAGGTTGGCTAGTGCCAAAATCAAGATAGGCGGCTTTGCGCCGCCTATCCGAGAATCAAGAACAGATGATTGCCAAGCTAAAGCCAACCGCACAGGATGCAGTTCTCGGAGGTCAAGTACCACCGCCTTTTGGTGCTGTGGTGCTAGGCGGTTTGGACGGTGTAAAAAGAAGATTGAGCAGTCCCGCGATCGCACCCAGAATTGCCGCTCTTAAAGAAGCCCTCAACTATGGCGAAACAGGTTTGAACTTGGTTTTACGAGGTTTAGAGGATGAATCGCTCAAAGTACAGCGCACGGCTCTTTTATTACTTTGGCGAAGACCTGAATCTCATATCCGTCAAGTATTAGCCGAATATAGTCAATATCACCTATTTGATATCGTCGATACTTTGCAAGGTCATGCCGAGGCGATCGCTTCTCTTGCTTTGTCAGCCAATGGCAGGATTTTATATAGTGCTGGTGCAGACTGCACCATCAAGGTTTGGGACTTAGGGAAAGACAGAACTCAACATAAGCAGATTGGCACTATTCGCGGACACAACCATATTGTTACTTCCATTGCCCTTAGTGCTAATGGCAGGATATTAGTCAGTGGCAGTCGCGATAAAACTATTAAACTCTGGGATGCGCGATCAGGTAAAGAACTACTAACGCTTACGGGGCATATCGGCTATGTCAACTCTGTAGCAATTACGCCCAACGGCAGAACTTTAGTGACAGGTAGTCAAGACACCACGATTAAGCTTTGGGATATTAAAACAGGTACAGAAATTCGCACTCTGCGAGGTCATACAAGCCTAGTCGATTCCGTTGCTCTAAGTCCTGATGGTAAGGCGATCGCGAGTTGCAGTTGGGACACAACTATTCGCGTATGGGACTTAATTTCTGGCAAACAACGCTGGGAATTTATCGGACATTCAGCGCGAGTTCTCTCCTTTGCAATTAGTCCTGATGGACGCACCCTTGTCAGTGGTGGTCTCGATACTCGCATTAAGGTGTGGGATTTGCAAACGGGTAGAGCGATTCGTACCTTAGAAGGACATTGGGGTTGGGTGAAGTCGCTGACGATTAGTCGAGATGGCAAAACTTTGATTAGTGCCAGTTATAAAGAAATTCGAGTTTGGAACTTAGAAACAGGCGAACCAATTCAAGTTCTCAATGGACATATCAATCTGATCAATGCGATCGCCCTCAGTCAAGATGGACAGACTCTAGTCAGTGGCGGCGAAGATTGCAATATTCATATATGGAGTGTTCCATAATCGAGAAAATTTTTTTGCTTCACAAAAAAATTTTCTCGATTAGCTACTGCGTAATCGTTGAATTTGGCGATCGCTCTGTTGCGCCCATTGAGTATTTTTTTGCTGATTAAAATAAGCTTGTGCTTGAATAAAAGATTGAATTGCGTCTTGCTTTTTCCCAGCCCTTACCTGAGCGACACCAAGCGTATAATAAGCTTCAGCATAGTCTTTACGGAATTGCAAAGCATTACGCAATTGCCCGATCGCATTTTCTGTTTGACCTTGAATTAATAAAGCCGCCCCCAAATTGTAATAAGCCTCTGCATATTCGGGATTCAGTTGCAGAGCTTTGGCATAGTGAGAGATCGCCTTTTGAATATCACCCTGAGTTTGAATTAATAGACCTAAGTTATAAATTGTTTCAGGCGCTTGGGGATTTAGCTTTAGGGCTTGATTGAGATTGGCGATCGCCTTGTTGATATCCTTTTTTTCTTTAAATGCTAAACCAAGATTGTAATAGGCAACTGAAAGTTTAGGGTCAAGACTAACGGCTTTCTGTAAATTTGGTATTGCTTGGTTAGGATCGCCCGACTGCAACTGGGCTGCACCTAAATTACTGTAGGCGATCGCAAACTTTGGCTCAAGTCTGGTAGCCCGTTGAAAAGAATGAATAGCCTCTTTGAGCTTGCCTCCCTGCGCATAAGCCAGACCAAGATTGTAATGAGCAGCTGTGAGTTCAGGGTTTTTCTTGATCGCTGCCCGAAATATAACCTCAGCCCCTTCCAAGTTCCCCAAACGCACATAGGCATTACCACGTTCCAAAAGCTGATCAGCAGTTTCATTAGGTGGAACAACAATCTGCTGCTGAATCTGAACTTTTTGAGGTGGTTTTTCACGCAGCTGCGCGATCGCAACATCTGCATAACTCACACCAACTACTAAGACCGACGCAAAAACTCCCAAAACTGGTTTCATAATCTTTTCTGGTCTGAATTCTTGATAAAGAATGTTAAATTGAGAAAGCTAAATTTGAGTAAGAAATTAGCGATCGCTATTAAGCCCAAAGCTTCATAAATAAGCTTCACAAATACAAGCACTGTAAACATGATTCTTGTTATCGACAATTACGACAGCTTTACCTATAACCTTGTACAGTACCTTGGGGAATTATTACCCGAATTCCCTACATTAGGCGAAATTATAGTTAAACGAAATGACGAAATAAGCATCGAAGAAGTTAAACAGCTTCAACCCGCAGGAGTCGTAATTTCACCAGGACCTGGTCGCCCTGAAGAGGCAGGGGTATCCTTAGATATTATTCGGGAAATGGACGCAAATACTCCGATATTGGGCGTATGTCTCGGCCATCAGAGTATGGGTTTGATGTATGGTGGAAAAGTTGTCTCCGCACCTTACTTAATGCATGGCAAGACATCACAAATTTATCATACTGGAGTCGGTATTTTGGCAGGTCTAGCCAATCCATTCACTGCAACTCGTTACCACAGTTTGGTTATTGATCGTCACAACTGTCCAGATGTACTTGAAGTTACAGCATGGACTGAAGATGACATAATCATGGGAGTCCGACACAAACAATATCCTCACGTTCAAGGCGTACAATTCCATCCTGAAAGCATCTTAACTGAGGCAGGCAAAGACTTGCTGCGAAACTTCCTAAAAGGATTAAGCGTCATAGTCTAATACTTTAAGTACCGTTGTAAAACATTCTCCACATAACCCAAAACAATCAATTAACTAAACAACATGCGCCGCAGACAAATTCTTCGACTCGCTCAAGGTGGACTAATATCAGCATTTACCGCAGGAATCATCGCTGATGCAGCTAATTCACAAACGAATTCAACCCTAAGACTTCAGTGGATGGGGCATCTGTCATTTTTGATATCAGGAGATAATGTCAGTTTTTTAACACATCCTTTTCGTCCTGCTGGTTGTACTGCCAAATTGACTTCTCCTACAGCAAAATCTGACTATATTTTGATTAGTTCTCGGCTGCTTGACGAAGGATATTTGGAGAACCTCCCCAAAGATACGCGAGTTTTGTCTGAGCCAGGTTCTTATAACCTGAAGGGGATTAATCTGCAAGGCATTACAATGGATCACGATCGCATTGGTGGTCGCAGATTTGGGCGCAATGTGGCATGGCGCTGGAAGCAATCGGGTATTTTTATCGTGCATTTAGGCGGAGCAGCAGCTCCTATCACTGCCTCTCAAAGAATTTTAATGGGTCGTCCCGATGTTTTGATTTTGCCGATTGGCGGTAATACTCAAGGTACAGATCCGATGCAACTAAAAGCTTATTCTCCTGCCGAAGCTAGAGCGATCGTGCAAGAGCTTAATCCACGAATTGTCATCCCTACCTATTACCGTACCGATAAATCTAGCAATTCTTGCCAATTAGCATCCGTAGATGAGTTTCTTGCACTCATGCCCCCCGATAGTGTGCGTAAACTTGAAGGCTCAACTATAGAGCTGAATGCGGGTAGCTTGCCTCAAACCACTGTAGTGCGGGTTTTAAAAGCTTAAAAAATAAAAAAGGGGACGCAAAGCGCCCCCTTTTTTATGGTGATACTCTCACTATAGTTCCCACGGTTACTTGGCTAAATAATTCGCGAACATCTTCGTTGTACATACGGATACATCCATGAGACGCAGCTGTACCGACAGAAGCGCGGTTAGGTGTGCCATGAAAGCCAGACCAATCCTTCCCATTTGTCCAAAAGCCAATCCAGCGATCGCCTAAAGGATTTTCAGGATCTTTGCTAGGAATTACGTCACCCGTAAAAGGATTTTGCCAAGCAGGATACTCAATAGTCTCTAAAACACGATGATTGCCGATTGGGGTGCTCCAGCCTTCCTTTCCTACAGCTACAGGATAGGTTTTTAAAGGAATTTCACCATGAAAGGCTGTAACCTTTCGCTTGCTGATGCTAACTTCGAGACGAGTTATTTGCATCAGTTCACGATCCCACAGTTGCCGATTGGGATTAATTGTATAGAGTGAGCCAAGAGCTGGCAATTTCTTTTGATAAGCCAGAGCTTGATAAAGAAGTACTACAAGTTCACTTTTAGTAATCGCCGTAGTAGGTGCGAGAACACGAGGATCTGGATAATTAGTGACTAATCCTTGCTGTGTAAGTGTCGCGATCGCAGGAATAGCATAGTCAGGGACTTTCAGGGCATCGCGATACATTGAAAGCAAATATGTTTGAGGAGTTTTATGGGCTTTGCTATTCAGACTAAGCTGACTGGAGATTGCCACTAATACTTCAGCTTTGGTGGCAAGATCATTGAGTCTTGTGGTAATTCTTGGTGCATTGCGGTTAGCAAAAGCGATCTCTAGCAAGTTAGCAAGTTCAGCGCGGGTAATGGGGCGATCAGGCTGAAATTGGCTAATTGAATCAGGATTAACTAAAACAGCATTCAAAGCTGGCTGTGACAATAAACCTTCGACAAACAAACGAGACCAATGGTTTTGTAAATCTATGAATAAAAAGCGATTGGGATTTGATTTATTGGCAGAATTTGCCTTTACTTCCTGAGCACTTGCCTCAAAGATATGGTTTTGAGTACTCCCACTTAGCGAAATAAAAGTAAAAACATTTGCGGCGATCGCAACATTCACAAAAGAAGATAAAAGACTTTGCGATCGCATTCTCATAAATTTCAATTGTTATTGCGTTTAAGGTTGACTTAATTATCCAAAGTAGCTATGCAGTCTAACATATTTCATCAAAAAGCCTACCACCTTAAATTGACGCTTTAAGCAAATTTCTGATGAATCATCTCAATTACTCGTGCTTCTTCAGGAGTCATAATGCCATCTAACATCGCAAATTTCTGGCATTGGGCAAACAAAGATAACGCATACTCTGGCTTGATATCCTTTAGTAACATCTCAAGTGGAAGTGGTGCATCCATATACTCAGCGATCGCATCAATTGATTCTGGTCTAAGATTTGCCGCTTTTAAATCAGCCAAAACATTTTCCTTACTTCTACCTTGATTACCTGCCAAGATCACATGAACGAGAATTTGATCAATAATCTGTTCTTGTGGAATCGCACTTTTTAAGCGCTCTTCACTATCTACTTGAATATCCACCAATTTTTCTTCAAAGTTGACAGGGTTTAGTTTTGCCTCATAAAAAGAACAACTCGCTTGACCAAGTGTGTAAAGCATCACTGCATCAGAGCTTGCAGCAATCACGGCTCCTGCAACGGGAATATTTCGTAACAGTCCTAATCCTGCTTTGATTGCCATTTTGCCACCAAAAGCTAACCCGAATACTGCGACAACCTCTCCTTTTCTAGCTGGATCTTTAAGATCCATTCCATAGGCACAAGCAATTTGATAAACCATCTCAGCTTGGAGCGAAGTTGTCGCAGCCAGATCAACTGCAAACAATGCTGCGGCAGAACCAGGGACAATCGTGGTAGCAAATCCAGACGCACCCGCAAACACGGCTTTTTGTCCAATGATTCTTTGCGCGATTTGATAGGCTGACTCATTGGGATATTGCTGTTTTAAGCGCTGTACCTCGGCTTCTGATGCGACAGCATCTACCTGATCTATTATTTTCAGAAACCAATCAGCATTAAATACCTTAGCCGCTTTCCGAATTAGAGGGCTATTACCAACAGTTTCGATCACAGATCCTGCGCTACTAGTTGCTGATGAAATTCCACCAACGACAGCACCCCCAACTGTTTGAGTAAATGCACCAACAGCACCACCGACTGCTCCTGCGGTTGCCACTGCCGCTCCACCGACTGCACTACCGACAGATCCAGCTACCCCACCAACTGCACTTCCCGCACTCACGATCGCCCCGCCAACATTTCCCGCAGCACCCGCAACCGTGCCACCAACGACACCAGCCGCCCCACCAACAGCATTCCCAACAGAGCCAGCTGCCCCTGCAACTGTGCCACCAACCGCACTAGCTGCATTACCAACTGCCCCTGCGGCTCCTGAAACTGCACCAAATGCCCCATCCCACCAATTACCTTTCTGTGGCTTCTCAGTAGTTACCGTAATTGCAGAATCCGTTGTCGGAACTTCGTCTTGTGGTTGAGAATTGTCAACGGACTCAGGGAGGCTAGTCATATTCTTCTTTTCGATTAAGTTAATTGCTTGTGTTTCAGATTTGACATCAGGTTTAGGCTTAGTAAAAATTGATTGAGGTATGGCTTTATTCAGCTTTAAGCCTCACAAACAATAACTAAGGAATAAAAATACGACCCGCCCCTAAATAGTTATCTATATCAAGACCAATTTCTATCAAACTAGCCACACATTTCTCTCGATACACTTTCTCATCAAGTCGATCCACATTACTAATGGTCACAACTGGAAGACTGATATCTGTATTTCTTTCACGAATTGTCTGCTCTAAAGAAGTTTTCCCCTTCATATTTCTATTAGCAGTAATCAAAATCATTTGATTTTGTTGAGCAAAATTCCAGACTAACAAATCACTACTATCACGAGGCAAACCCACCTCCTCAAATTGTAGAAATTTAATTTCTATTAGCTCCAGCCAACCTTCAGCCGCTACAACACCCCAAATGATTAAAGATTTACCTTTGAGATTGTAATCAATTAAAAACTTCATGCCTCAGTGGCTAGTCTAGCTTTCCAACTTTGCAGTTTTTCCCATGCTTTTTTATTTTCAGGTCTAGGAGTGCGATTAGTTGCTTGAGCAAATCTTTCTTTATTGACTCCTTCCCAATAATAGCGATTGATAGCAGCTTCTTGCAAAACCTGTTGATACTCTAAGTCCACCTGTTCGCGATGATTTTCAATATAGGCGATCGCTGCATTAAATTGTTGATCAGTAATATAAAAAAAATAATTGCGAATTAGCTTTACAGGATAACCAGCATGAATATAATCCATTAAGTCATACAGAGTAATCCGAGTACCATTAATAGTAAGCCCTCTTTCTGTACGGACAATATCTGACTTGTCTTGAATAGCTGTCATATTCGCCACTCTTATAAATATTAGATATTATAGCTTTTACAAAAAAATCCCTCACATTGCTGTGAGGGATTTTTTTAATTAACTAGCAAGCTAGATTAACCGAAAGCCGTTGCTGTTGAGGCTATCAGGAAGGCAGCATACGTGAGTATGTATCCAATCGTGAAGTGAGCCAAGCCAACCAAACGAGCTTGAACGATGGAGAGAGCCACAGGCTTGTCTTTCCACTGAACCAAACTTGCAAGAGGTGTGCGTTGGTGCGCCCATACAAGGGTTTCGATCAATTCTTGCCAATAACCACGCCAAGAGATCAAGAACATGAATCCAGTTGCCCAAACTAGGTGTCCGAATAGGAACATCCAAGCCCAAACAGAGATATTGTTCATGCCATAGGGGTTATAGCCATTGATCAACTGTGCAGAGTTGAGCCATAGGTAGTCACGGAGCCAGCCCATGATGGTGACAGAGGATTCGTTGAACTGAGCAACGTTACCTTGCCATACACCGAGGTGTTTCCAGTGCCAGTAGAAGGTTGTCCAACCAATGGTGTTCAACATCCAGAACATAGCTAGGTAGAAGGAATCCCATGCAGAGATATCGCAAGTACCGCCACGACCAGGACCGTCGCAAGGGAAGCTGTAGCCAAAGTCTTTCTTGTCTGGCATGAGCTTAGATCCACGAGCATCCAACGCACCCTTAACCAAGATCAAGGTAGTGGTGTGTAGACCTAGAGCGATCGCATGGTGAACCAAGAAGTCGCCAGGCCCAATCTGAAGGAACAACGAGTTGTCTCCAGAATTAATTCCAGCCAACCAACCAGGTAGCCAAACGTTACCACTGTTGGGGTAAGCGGTTGAAGCAATGCTGTCAGGATTAGAAAGCAGAACATCAAAGCCATAAAGCGCTTTACCATGAGCGGCTTGGATCCACTGAGCGAATACAGGCTCGATCAAGATTTGCTTTTCAGGAGTACCAAACGCCTGCATTACGTCGTTATGAACGTAGATACCAAGGGTATGGAATCCCAAGAAAAGAGATACCCAGCTAAGGTGAGAGATGATCGCTTCTTTGTGCTCAAGCATACGTGCAAGCACATTGTCTTTGTTAGCTTCAGGATCGTAGTCACGAACGAAGAAGATCGCACCGTGAGCAAATGCACCGACCATCAAGAAACCAGCAATATATTGGTGATGAGTATATAGAGCAGCTTGAGTGGTGAAGTCCTTAGCGATAAACGCATAGGAAGGCATCGAGTACATGTGCTGAGCAACCAACGAGGTGATTACCCCCAAAGAAGCAAGAGCCAAACCGAGTTGGAAGTGCAAGGAATTGTTGACGGTATCATACAAACCCTTGTGACCAGCACCCAATGCACCACCAAATGGAGTGCCTTTAGGTGGGTTATGTGCATTCAAAATGTCTTTGATGCTGTGACCGATACCAAAGTTGGTACGGTACATATGACCAGCGATGATGAACAATACTGCGATCGCCAAGTGGTGATGAGCAATATCGGTCAACCAAAGAGACTCAGTTTGAGGATGGAAACCACCAAGGAAAGTCAGGATTGCTGTACCAGCGCCTTGAGATGTACCAAACACATGACCTGCGGTATCAGGATTCTGAGCATATACGCCCCAGTTGCCTGTGAAGAAAGGTGCAAGCCCTGCTGGATGAGGAGGAACGCTCAAGAAGTTGTCCCAACCGACATGAATACCGCGAGATTCAGGAATCGCAACGTGAACCATGTGACCAGTCCAAGCCAAAGAGCTAGCTCCGAACAAACCAGCCAAGTGGTGGTTTAGACGAGATTCAGCATTCTTGAACCAAGAAAGGCTAGGACGGAAGCTAGGCTGTAAGTGCAACCAACCTGCAAAAAGCAGTACGGCGGCAAATACTAGCATCCAGATAGCGCCAGTAAATAGTTCGGAGTTGGTACGCATACCGATGGTGTACCACCAGTGGTAAACACCCGAATAAGCGATGTTTACGGGGCCAGCAGCATCAGTTTGAGTGAATGCTTCAACAGCCGCCTTACCGAAGTGAGGGTCCCAAATCGCATGGGCGATCGGACGTGTGGTGAGAGGATTTTGAATCCATTGCTCGAAGTTACCCTGCCACGCTACGTGAAACAGGTTGCCAGATGTCCACAGGAAGATGATTGCCAAATGTCCGAAGTGAGAAGCAAAAATCTTTTGGTAAAGACTTTCTTCAGTAACACCATCGTGACTTTCAAAATCGTTCGCTGTGGCGATCGCATACCAGATCCGACGGGTTGTTGGATCCTGTGCGAGAGCCTGGCTAAACTTAGGAAATTTCGTTGCCATAATTACTTCAATTTCTCCGTTAATATTAGCCAAGTGCACCGTAACGGGCTAGGAAGAATGCCCAAGTTGTGGCAATTCCACCTAATAGGTAGTGAGCTAGACCCACTGCACGACCTTGAGTGATGCTCAAAGCGCGAGGAGAAATAGCTGGAGCAACGTTGAGCTTGTTGTGTGCCCAAACGATTGACTCAATGAGTTCTTGCCAGTAACCACGGCCACTGAACAGGAACATAAGGCTGAAAGCCCAGATGAAGTGAGCGCCTAAGAAGATCAAGCCATAAGCCGACAAAGCCGAACCGTAGGATTGAATAACGTTGGAAGCTTGTGCCCACAAGAAGTCACGCAACCAACCGTTGATGGTCAATGCACTCTGTGCAAAGTTACCGCCAGCCATGTTAGTGATTGTGCCGCTTGCATCAACAGTACCGAAAATATCAGACTGCATTTTCCAAGAGAAGTGGAAGATTACAACCGAGATACAGTTGTACATCCAGAAAAGACCCAAGAAAACGTGATCCCATGCCGAAACTTGACATGTGCCACCACGACCAGGACCGTCGCAAGGGAAGCGGAAACCAAGTTCAGCTTTGTCTGGAACCAAGCGAGAACTACGGGCATAAAGCACGCCTTTCAGCAAGATTAAGACAGTAACGTGAATGGTAAACGCATGGATGTGGTGTACCAAGAAGTCAGCCGTACCAAGAGCCATGTGAGCTACAGCAACTTTGCCACCGACAACAAGAGTTTCGCCACCGAAGATGGGGCTAACGCTAGAAGTTGCGTAAGGAGCAGTTGTACCAGCAGCAGCAGCATGAATACCTTGAATCCAGTTAGCGAAGACAGGCTTCAACTGAATTGCGGTGTCAGAGAACATATCTTGAGGACGACCCAATGCACGCATAGTGTCGTTGTGGATGTAAAGACCAAAGCTGTGGAAGCCAAGGAAGATACATACCCAGTTGAGGTGAGAAATGATTGCATCGCGGTGGCGCAACATGCGATCAAGCAAGTTGTTTACATTCTTAGCAGGATCGTAGTCACGAACCATGAAAATGCCAGCGTGAGCCGCAGCACCACAGATACAGAAGCCGCCGATCCACATGTGATGTGTAAATAGCGAAACTTGAGTAGCGTAGCTGGTAGCAATATAAGGATAAGCAGGCATCGCGTACATATGCTGAGCGACGATGATGCTTAGTGAACCCAACATAGCCAAGTTAACAGCTAGTTGTGCGTGCCAAGAAGAGGTCAAAATTTCATATAGACCCTTGTGACCTTCACCAGTTAGAGGACCCTTGTGAGCTTCAAGAATTTGCTTCATGCTGTGACCGATACCAAAGTTGGTGCGGTACATATGTCCAGCAATGATGAAAAGTGTTGCGATCGCAAGGTGATGGTGAGCTTGGTCAGTTAACCAAAGAGATCCAGTTTGAGGATTCAAGCCACCCTTGAAGGTCAAGAAATCTGAATAAGCACCCCAGTTCAAAGTGAAGAAAGGTGTTAAACCCTGAGCAAAGCTAGGGAAGATTTTTGCCATCAACTCAGGATGAAATATAAACTCATGAGGCAAAGGAATCTGATCCGCAGGTACGCCCTTATCAAGGTAGTAGTTGATAGGAATCGATACATGGATCTGATGTCCAGCCCAAGAGAGCGAACCCAAACCGAGCAAACCAGCCAAGTGGTGGTTCATCATCGATTCAGCATTCTTAAACCACTCAAGTTTAGGAGCTGCCTTGTGGTAGTGAAACCAACCAGCGAAGAACATTAAACCAGCCATCACCAAACCGCCAATTGCGGTGCAGAGGAGTTGATACTCCGTGGTGATACCAGATGCTCTCCAAAGGTGGAACAAACCAGAAGTAATTTGAATACCTTGGAAACCGCCACCAACATCGCCGTTCAAGATGTCTTGACCGACAACATTCCAGACCACTTGGGCGCTGGGCTTGATGTTGACTGGATCAGCCAACCAACCAGTGTAGTTAGAGAATTTTGCTCCGTGGTAATACATACCACTGAGCCAGATAAAGATGATACCTAAGTGCCCAAAGTGAGCGGAGAAGATCTTACGGGCAGTATCTTCTTCGGTTGTGAAACTGTCAAAGTCATGCACATTGGCATGAAGATCCCAAATCCATGTGGTTGTCTTTGGTCCCTTCTTTAAGGTGCGATCAAAGTGACCAGGCTGTCCCCACTTCTCGAAAGAAGTAGGTACTACGTCACGATCAACCGATACCTTTACCTCTGTGTCTGGCTTTTGAGGAGTCATTGTCATGTAAATTTTCCTCTCTCAGACTGTTAAGACAAAGTAGATTAAACGATTAGGCTAGTTCTCTCATAGTGCTGAATCTATGAATGAGATAAGTACTGCTTTAACAAGAGAACCTAAGCCACGATGACGTAATTATAGATTTACGTTTGTGTCGCTCTAGAGTCTTTGTAACAATTGTTTAGAATGTCTCTATTTTGCTCAATCCTTTGCGCTGCAATAAATTGAGATATGCAGTTTTGTTTTGCAAGGTAAATAGTCCTTGCAATTTTCTTAACAAAACTTTATCAAATATTCAAATTTTGTTTACAGCTATGGTCATGAGGCTTGAGGTAAATCAAAGCACATAAGATTATTGGAGCTTCCAAATAATCTTATGTGCTTTGGTTTAAGAGTAAAAAGGTTGCCAAGCAACCCATTTACTTTATTGATCTTGTAATTACTCTAAAGGTTACAAAAGTCTCAAAGCAGTTAAGGCTAAGATAGGCTTGCAAAGGTAGCCAGTAATGACTGGTGCTATGGAGGATGTTATGCCTAGTGATTTGCCCAAAAGTTTTCTCGATCAGTTACGCGAAATGACAGTTGTGGTCGCCGATACAGGTGATATCCATGCCATTGAGATGGTGAAGCCTCAAGATGCAACCACAAACCCATCTTTGATTACGGCGGCTGCCCAAATGCCTCAATATCAAGAAATTGTCGATGAGACCCTCCTCGAAGCAAGAGCTGAACTGGGTAAAGATGCCAAGCCTGCTCAAGTGGTTTCTCTTGCTTTTGATCGCTTGGCGATCGCTTTCGGCATGAGGATTTTACAAACTATCCCAGGGCGAGTTTCGACTGAGGTGGATGCACGGTTGTCCTACGACACGGACGCAACTCTAGAAAAAGCGCATTACTTGATTTCGCAATATGAAGCTCATGGCATTTCTCGCGATCGCATTTTGATCAAGATCGCTTCAACTTGGGAAGGGATCAAAGCGGCGGAGTCACTGGAGAAAGAAGGGATTCATTGCAATTTGACATTGTTGTTTGGGTTACACCAAGCGATCGCCTGCGCCGAAGCGGGAGTGACCTTAATTTCGCCATTTGTGGGACGGATTCTCGATTGGTACAAAAAAGATACAGGTCGTGATAGCTATCCAGCCGCCGAAGACCCAGGTGTATTGTCAGTCGCAAAAATTTATAACTACTATAAAAAGTTTGGACATAAAACTGAAATTATGGGTGCGAGTTTTCGCAATATGGGCGAAATCGTCGAACTAGCTGGATGCGACTTGTTAACAATTTCTCCTGCTTTGCTAGATGAGCTGCATCATACGCAAAGTAAACTGGTACGCAAACTTGATCCCGCGATCGCAGCCCAGTCAGATATAGCTGAGATTCCGATGGATAAGAATACTTTTGCTGCTATGCACGCAAGCGATCGCATGGCATCCGAAAAACTTGATGAAGGCATCAAAGGTTTCTCCAAAGCGCTCGTCACCTTAGAGGAGTTACTAACTGAGAGACTAGCCAAACTCGAAGAGCCAGTACTCGCCGCAGTCTAGGTTTTTGGATTCTCAAAATGGTGTTGCCATCTTGAGAATCCAAAAACCTTATTGGGCTTGTTTTTTAATTGTCGAAAGTGTAGTCGCCCTTTCAACAATTGTTAAGTAGCTAGGCATAATTAATTACACATCCAAAGCCATAAAGTTCCGTCCCTGCGGGGCGGAACTTTATGGCTTTGGGTAATTTATTTTGCGCAAGTACTTATAACAAGACTCCACCTAAAAAATTGGGTAGGGTGGGCAATGCCCGCCCTACTTTGCTTATTGTTATACTTGCCAATATGTCGCCACAATTGCCAATAGATCCGATATTTTTAAGCAAAAGTAGAGTTTATCAAGCTCTGATAGAGCAGTTTGATTTATTGCTCCGCGCCAAATATCCACTCATATATATAGTGACAGCCGAAGAAGAGCCAGTCGAAGATATTTTGATAGAGGTCGTCCTGCAATCTAGCCCTAGCCGCAGGATCTTGTTTTGGGATATAGCAAGAGGCTGGAGTGACAATAACACTGATAAAGGATCGGTGATGGCAGCTCTATCACGAATTGCTCAACGAGATAAGGCATCTAAGGATGATGACAATGTTTTATATGTATTACGGGATTTGCATCCAATCCTGAAATATCCCCACCATGATCGCCATATTCCGATTATTCGTGAACTTAAAAATTTGGCACGGGATCTCAAACTTGATCGCCGCACAATTGCCCTAACTAGCCATGTACTAGAGATTCCGCCCGAATTAACCGAAGAAATCACAGCTATCGATTTTCCTTTACCTGCGATCGCGGAAATCGAATATTTAATCAAACAAAAGATTTCGTCCAATAAACTCAATTTGTCAAACTTAGCTTGGGAGCAATTGGTCAAGGCTTGTCAGGGGTTAAGCCGTACACGTATTCAACGAGTTTTAGCTAAGGCGATCGCAGAAAAAGAGCAAGTAAATGATTCAGATATTGACGCGGTGCTTGCTGAAAAGCAGCAAGCAATCAGGCAAACAGGCATCTTAGAATTTTTTACGGTTAATGAATCGCTAAAAAATGTTGGCGGTTTAGACAATCTCAAGCAATGGGTGCGAATTCGTCGAGATGCGTTCACAGAAGAGGCAAAACGTTACGGCATTCCCACGCCAAAGGGTGTTTTATTGGTTGGCATTCAAGGCACTGGTAAATCACTATCGGCAAAAACGATCGCAAATGAATGGCGATTACCATTATTGCGTCTTGATATCGGGAGGCTATTTGGAAGTTTTGTCGGGGAAAGCGAGAGTCGGATGCGGCAGATGATTCAACTTGCTGAAGCAACTGCGCCCTGCGTCTTGTGGATTGATGAGATCGATAAAGCTTTTGGTAATGCGAGTATTTCTGTCGATGGTGACTCTGGGGCAAGTCGGCGCGTATTTGGGACATTAATCACATGGATGCAGGAAAAAACAGCCCCAGTTTTTATTGTGGCAACTGCTAATAATGTAAGGATTTTGCCAGCCGAACTTTTGCGAAAAGGTAGATTTGACGAGATTTTCTTTTTGAATTTACCTACTGAGTCTGAACGCCAAGAAATTTTCAAGGTACATTTACAAAAATTGCGCCCCAGTCGATTGCGTGAATTTGATTTATTTTTATTAGCCAGACATACCAAAAATTTTAGCGGCGCGGAAATAGAGCAAGTAATCATCGATGGCATCCACAGAGCCTTTGGTCGAGGTAGTACTGGCAACCGCGAAGATTTCACCACGGAAGATATTATTAGTGCGATCGAGGAGACAGTACCATTAGCGGCAATCGCCTCTCAACAAATTGAATCCCTTAAACAATGGGCGGCAGAGTCGGGCGCACGTACCGCATCTAACGATGAGCAATTGCTTCAAGAACTTCGTAAGTTTGCAATTAACTTAGAGGAATAACTATGTCCCACTTCACCACGATCGCCATCGAAATCAAAAATGGTGACTTGCTAGAACAAGCCTTACAATCGCTGGGCTATCCCGTCAAGCAAAATACTTTAGTGCGCGGATATCTTGGCGATGCTACTACAGCCGAATATGTGATCCCCATGCCTAATGCCTATGACATCGGCTTTAGGAAAGTAGATGATCGCTATGAACTCATTGCTGACATGTGGGGCTTAGCAATGAATGTCGAGGAGTTTCTAGGGGAACTTAATCAGCAATATGCGGCTAGAACGGTTCTAGAAAGTGCAACTCAACAGGGATTTGCGATCGAGCAGCAAGAAATATTAGAAGACGGAACTGTGAGAATTGTGATTGGTCGATGGGCTTAAACCCAATTAATGAATATGCGTCGCAAAGCGACGCATATTCATTAATTGGGTTTTAAAGAAAAATGTACTTAGTCAGAATTGCGAAACAGGGTTAAAACTGGCACACAGGCTCCAACGCATGAGGCGATCGCCCCAATTCCTGAAAAGATATGAGGAGCTTGAACATACTTAACTATTTCGTCTGTAGCAAGGGGCAAGGTTGCGAGCAACACACACGACACACCTAAGCGAACTGCTAGTTGATGAATCATGTTTAATACTTGAATTCTACATTGTTTAATCTTTCGATATCTCACACTAGGTTGACGAAAGGGGATCGTCATCTATAAATAGAGTGATATATCGATACTGGAACATTGGATGAATGTCAATTTATATTAAGGGAGATCATGCTCTCAATGAGTACATCAGCATAATTAAAAAACACTTCTAAAAGCTGAACTTCCCTCTTAGTAGGCAGTTCAGCTTTTTCAATTTTATATTTAATTGTACTGAAGTACTTAGCAGACTCTAAAATTCTGCGATCCTAATAAATCTATAAATTGTTTAGAATCGCTAGGTTTTGAAATTTAGGTTTAGCGAAGTAATAACCTTGAAAAAGCTCAATCCCAAAAGATTGCAGAATACTTAGCTCTTCATAGGTTTCGACACCTTCAGCAATCACTTTAATCTCTAACTCATTACATACTTGTACGATTCCTTTAACGATCGCTTGGCGACCTTTGTTTTGATCAATATGGCGAATTAAGCCCATATCTAACTTGACCAAATCTGTTTGAAACTCAGCTAGTAAATTTAGTCCTGAGTAACCAGCCCCAAAATCATCGATCGCCGTTAAAAAACCTTGTTGTCGATAGTACTGAATAATTTCCCGAAGATGCCCATGATCCTTGATTTTCTCTCCTTCCGTAATCTCAAAGATGATACGGTCAACGGGAAACCCAAAGGTTTCGGCTGCCTCAAGGGTCGTGCGAATACATAATTCAGGACGATACACAGCATTTGGCAAGAAATTAATACTAAGAAAAGATTTAATATTCAGCTTTGCCCCTAACTGAACTGCTTTGACTCGGCAAGCTTGATCAAAGCGATAACGGTTCTCATCATTGATTCGTCCTAAAATATCGTCCGCAGGCTCCTCATTCAGCCCTCTGACGAGAGCTTCTTGGGCAAAAATTTCTTTGGTAGTCGTGTTAACAATTGGCTGGAATGCCATTGTAAAGTCAAATCCTAAACCAGCACCTGTCGTACATTCAGCACAACCAATTTTTTTATGTTCTTGATTTTCTGTCATTTAGATCTACCTTATATTTTTTGCATACTTTTTTAAGCTTAGCCGCGCCCCTCTAATTTTTCCCTGATAAAGGAGTAGTTTTAAAAATCAATATTTTTTAGTCTGCTATTTAAGTTCTTTAATATGGGAACCCTTAAAGGACGGAAAAGTCAATAATCATCTGTATTTATTCACAAGTTTCGTAACTAAATTTTATGAAATCAACTTTTTTAGCCTGTTGTGGCCTTTTGGTGTTTGGGGGGGCAATTGCGATCGCGCCTAATTTGAATGCGACATCTTTAGCCAAACAACAAAACCAGATTTCACCAATACGGTCTACTAATATAAGTCAAAGTACTAATCGGGTCAGTTTTGAAACTGAGTTGCTCAAGCTAACTAACTTAGAGCGCCAAAAAGTAGGCTTATCGCCCCTTAAGCTTTCGTCACAATTGACAAAAGCTGCTCAGTCCCATGCGGGAGATATGGCAAGAAATAACTACTTTAGTCATACTGGGCTGAATGGTTCAAGTATGGCAGATCGAGCTAAGGGGAATGGTTATAAATATTTTGCTTTAGGCGAAAATATTGCTGCTGGTAAAGCTACGCCTGAAGGCACAATTCGACAATGGATGAATAGTTCTGGGCATCGCGCCAATATTCTCAATAGCAAATTTACTGAGATTGGCTTTGGATATGAGAATGCACCAAATTCTCGCTATCGGCATTATTGGGTACAGGTGTTTGGTACGCCTCAACGCTAGTTTATAGCTATCGTCAGCAATATTAGGACAAAGTCAAAACCCAAAAGAGAGTTGGGGCGCTTCGCGCCCCAACTCTCTTTTGGGTTTTATGTCCTGACTTGATTGGCTATAGCTATAGAATAAAAAAGCTCGCGGCGCGAGCTTTTTTATTCTCAAAAAACTTATGAGCGATCGCCAATATATTCTTTTCTATAAACCCTATGGTGTTCTCTGTCAGTTTACTGATGACAGTGCATCCCCGCGCCCCACATTAAAAGAATATATTGACATCCCTGAAGTATATTCAGTAGGTCGATTGGATTTTGATAGCGAAGGGTTATTACTTCTGACTAATGATGGGCAATTAAAGCATCGCTTAATCGATCCCCAGTTTGAACATTCACGAACTTATTGGGTACAGGTAGAAAGAACTCCCACGGAAGATGCCTTGGAGCAGTTACGCAATGGTGTCATGCTCCAAGGATATCGAACTAAACCCGCGATCGCTAATTTATTAGATACTGAGCCAGATTTACCAGAGCGACAGCCGCCCATTCGCTTTCGAGCCAGTATTCCCACAGCTTGGTTAGAACTGAAATTAACAGAAGGAAAAAATCGTCAAGTTAGAAAGATGACAGCAGCAATAGGATTTCCCACTTTACGTCTAGTACGTGTGGCGATCGCTCATCTAAGATTGGTAGATCTTCATGTCGGACAATGGCGAAATTTGACTCAATCGGAACTACAAGAACTCCGCTTGAAAGTAATCCCGCGCCGATTGAGATAGAACATCTACAAGTTTTGTAGTTATGTCTTTATGGTTATTCCATGCCAGTTCTTGGTAACCAACAATCGGTACTTCTGCTTGAAATAGCTCAGTTAGTAACTTGTAATTTGGATTGATCGAGATTGATCCATGCTGCAAAACTGAATTATGACGATAGACTTGAGCGCTACCGATTAGTTTACGTCCATCAGCAATTACTAAATCCGCATTGGTTGCCGTGGAAAAACAACTGGGATTATGGATATAGCCCCGTCCTGCTTTTCCATAGGTTAGATTAACTCCCAACCTAGAAAAACCTTGAATTAGAAATCCGCTGATATATTCATAGATCTCGCGATGCGATCGCTTTCTTCCAAAGGTATTATCTTCAAAATCACCCACTTGATCACCACCAATATCAGCACTGGTGATCAATGTATAAGTAAGATCTCCTTGATGAAGCACAGCTCGCCCCCCACTTGGACGACGAATGATGTCGAGATTATTTTTTTTTGCAATCTCATTCCAGCGAATAGGATATTGCTTTTGATTAAACCCTAAGGAAATCGCAGATGGGCTCCAGCGATAAAATCTTAAAATCGATGGCGATTGAGGATCTTGGCTATGGCGATCAAGCAAAGAATTGTCAAGAGCCATTTGTAGCTTTCCCGATATTTCAGAATAAGGAAGAAGCTCCCATAGTTTGTTCATGAATTTATAAAAATGACAAGAAAGCACACAAACGGTGCTTTCTTAATAAGACAGAGTTCTAAACGCCGAAATTTTCTTTTAATACTTCATCATTTTCATCGGCGATCGCTGCCACAATCGTGATGATCCGTGAGATTTCCGCAGGTGAAAGATCCTCAACAGAGCGTGAGCACAACACCAAAACTTGATCATTCTGGATCGCATACCGAGCTTCAAATGTGTCAGCGGCATTTTTTTCCAAAAGCCAACGTGTCATTTTTGCTTCGTCTTTAAATGGGGCAGCAAGTACAGTCGAAAAAACAGTGAAGGTATCATTAGGCTCGGTTCCAGTAATGTTGACAACTACTTCTACAGTGCCATATTGAAATTTCCACGTATCCTCGGTCTGGTTTTCAAGAGCCGAATTTTCAGCATCCATACTGGCGATGACAGTTTGGATCGTTTGCACAATGTGATTGGTTGGTGGTGCAAAACTAGATTCTGCTTCTACAGGAGTTATTGGCGATTCTGTTGTGAAGGTCATAGTTAAATATCTAGTTACTATCTGCCAATAGTGTATAGCAAACGTTAATGTTTTTCATAAAACACCCTCTCAGCTCCAGCAATTTTCATTATAAAAATCGGTTTTGATGCGAGTCCACCGTCGGTGGACTCGCATATGAAACCGATTTTGTGGTTTTTAGCGCCGCAGGTGCTAAAAACCACAAAATCGGTTTCATATACTTAGTAACGCAAATCGTAGAAACTTAATCTGCCATAACCAAGGAATTGTGAATTTGGGCGATCGCCTTGTGGAAATGCGGTCACTCCAAACAGATAAACGCCATCGTAGCGAGGATTACGGACTGGGCGAAGTCCAACTACTAGCTTACTGTTAAGCTCATTACTCGCAGAAATTGGTGGATTAAAAGTAATTGTGACTTTTTGGCGATCACGATCTTGACTTGGCAAAACTTCAGTTTTACTAGAGATCGCAACTCTCTCACCTGATGAAGATTGTAAGTAAGCAATTGTTTCATTGCTATAAAAATCAACATTGTCAAAACCTTCTGTCTGAGCAATTTCTAACTTTTGTAGAGGCTCACCCATATTTTGAGGTAAAGCGATCGCAAAGTAGTATGTCGCATTCCAAGAATAGATGCGATTTATAGTCGTCTCTGCACCCAAAAGAAATGGCAATTGCACAAAATAGGTTTTGCCATCGCGTAACTGCACTGCTTCTGCTGAAGGAGTTAGAAAATCTCTAGAAACAAGATTTTGATTGCTACCTCCAAAAACTTGCAGAGCAAGAATTGGTAGCAATGCGATCGCAGTCACAACTTTTTTACGCGTTTTTTTCACCATAAGTACGTACCATTTTGCTAGCATTGTAGGAATAGCTACTTTTTTCGCAGCGATAGGCTTACCGAAAGCCTTACGATCGCATTAAACGCTATCTCATCTAAGATAGAGGTATCTACTGTGGTTTCTTCCCCTCCAACATCGTCGAATGTCGTACTAAATCTTGAAGGTGCGCTTTCATCTAGTATAAATTCATCTAGCTCAGATCCTGAAAGTACCACAGACAAAATAATTAGTCGTTCAATGATTGCGATTCTTGATTTCGGGTCTCAGTACTCAGAGCTAATTGCTCGACGTATCCGTGAGACGCAAGTTTATTCTGAAGTTCTAACTTATCATATCTCAGCCGAAGACTTGCTGAAGCTTAATCCTGAAGGGATCATTTTGTCAGGTGGTCCTAACTCTGTTTATGATGAAGGCGCTCCTCAATGCGATCCTGAAATTTTTAATTTAGGTATACCTGTTTTAGGTGTTTGCTATGGGATGCAACTGATGGCGAAGCAGCTCGGCGGCACTGTCGAACTTGCCGACCATGGGGAATATGGCAAAGCCGAATTACAAATTGACGATCCCACCGATTTGCTTACTAATGTAGATACGGGCATCACCATGTGGATGAGTCATGGTGATTCAGTAGTTGAATTGCCCAAAGGATTTGAAATTTTAGCTCACACGGCGAATACTCCTTGTGCCGCGATCGCTGATCACAAAAAAAATCTTTACGGTGTCCAGTTCCATCCTGAGGTAGTACATTCCGCAGGTGGTATGGCGATGATTCGCAATTTTGTTTATCACATTTGTAAATGTGAGCCAAGTTGGACGACCGATGCATTTATCGAAAATTCAATTCGTGAAATTCGTGCTCAGGTTGGCGATAAGCGTGTTTTACTTGCACTGTCAGGTGGTGTAGATTCTTCAACACTTGCCTTCTTATTGCATAGGGCGATCGGTGATCAGCTCACCTGTATGTTTATCGATCAAGGCTTCATGCGCAAGCTAGAGCCAGAGCGTCTAGTCAAACTTTTTGAAGAACAGTTCCACATTCATGTTGTGTATGTTAATGCTCGTGAAAGATTTCTTGAAAGAGTTAAGGGTATTACCGAACCTGAGCAGAAACGGAAGTTAATCGGGAGTGAATTCATCAATGTTTTTGAAGAAGAATCACAGCGATTAGGCCCGTTTGATTTCCTCGCTCAAGGAACTCTTTATCCAGACGTAATTGAATCGGCTGACACTAACGCTGATCCTGTCACTGGTAAACGTGTTGCTGTCAAGATCAAGAGTCATCACAATGTGGGTGGTTTACCTGATAATCTTCGCTTTACTTTAGTAGAACCACTTCGCAAGTTGTTTAAGGATGAAGTGCGTAAAGTGGGGACGGCTCTTGGACTTCCCGAAGAAATTGTCAAGCGCCAGCCATTTCCAGGGCCTGGTTTGGCAATCAGGATTATTGGTGACATTACTAGCGATCGCCTGAATACTCTGAGAGATGCTGACCTAATTGTGCGCCAAGAGATCAATCGTGCAGGTCAATATAATAATCTCTGGCAAGCCTTTGCGGTACTATTGCCCACAGTTCGCAGCGTGGGTGTGATGGGCGATAAGCGAACCTATTCCCATCCTATAGTTTTGCGTCTAGTCACCAGTGAAGATGGAATGACTGCGGATTGGGCAAGAGTTCCCTATGATTTATTGGAAACTATTTCCAATCGCATTGTCAATGAAGTGGAAGGTGTCAATCGCGTAGTGTTAGATATCACATCTAAGCCACCTGGCACTATTGAATGGGAATAAACCCTAATCAAAAAACAGTCATAGAGGTGCGGCGCAAAGCGCCGCACCTCTATGACTGTTTTTTAGCGACAGCTATAACAAATTTTGTTCAGGAAGCCATAGCATTTTAGAGATGAACAAAGTGCAATAGACAGGTATGACAGCCAACTGGCGGTTATACCTGTCTATTTTTTATTGATAAAATAGAGATAATTTCGCTCGTATTCAGGTTTATAGGCATGAATATTTAAGAATATCAACGAATAACCATGAATACTGAAAATTTTTATGCCGATCTACCTGTTCTTCAGAATTTTGCAGATATTACTCATAGTGAGAATTTCTACGCAGTTCCTAACAACTGGGCGGCAATCATTACCGATATAGAGGAATCAACACAGGCGATCGCAGATGGCAAATACAAAGATATTAATCTCTTAGGCGCTTGTTCCATTATTGTAATTTTGAATATAGTTGGAGAGCTGGAGATTCCCTTTGTATTTGGTGGTGATGGCGCATCTATCCTCATTCCATCAAAGTTTATCCCAGAAGCAGAGCAAGCATTATTGGCTGTGCAGAAATTAGCCGCAGATGAATTTAATCTTAAATTACGCATAGGAATTGTCCCACTTGAGGCTATTACATCAAGCTATGACATTAAAGTTGCGAAGCTCCGAATCTCCGACAACTATGTTCAAGCGATCCTCAGAGGTGGAGGCATCAGCTACGCAACACGTTTGGTTAAGGATCAAGCGACAACGGTCTTGTACAGCCCTAAGCAACAAAATTCCTATGCGATCGCCAATTTCTCTGGCTTAGAATGCCGATGGCAAGATATTCCCACACGTCATGAAGAGATTCTTAGTTTGATCATATCTGTGACAGCACCAAGTCAAAGCCAGATTGATATTCTCTATCGTGAAGTTATTAACCAAATTGAGCGAATTTATGGACAAGGTGTAGAATGTAATCCCGTCATATCTGAGAATTTACAACTTGCTTTTCGGGCAAAGAATTTATCATCAGAAACGCAGGTTTTTGCAGCATCTCAGAGTTGGTTAAAAAAGAAGTTGTATTTGTGGAAACTGCGGCTGATCAATTTGTTGGGATTATTTTTTATAACATTTAATATTAAAACTGGGACGTTGAATTGGGGAGATTATAAGCAGATTGTCTCAGAAGCGACTGACTTCAAAAAATTTGATGATGTATTGCGAATGGTTATTTCTGGCAGAACCAGACAACGCCAAAAATTAACTGAATATTTAGAAAAGAAGTTTCAAGAAGGTCGTTTGGTGTATGGCTTTCATGTTTCTGATCGCGCTCTCATGACTTGCTTAGTTTTTGAGCGCGATGGTCGTCAAGTCCATTTTGTCGATGGAGCCGATGGTGGCTATGCCTTAGCCGCCAAAAATATGAAAGAGCTTATGAAAAGTTAGTTAAGAAGAACTTTGCACTCCTTTCTAAGCTTGGCGAAGTTTGTATGTCCTAAGGCATCTTTAAAGAGATCGCATTGCACGGTAGGCTTAATACATAGTGACTATAGCAAAAGGAAACCTCCCGTGCTTTTATCAAAAGGCTTTGAAGTAGAAATCTACACCTCTACACCGACGGGGGATGTGGTAGGTTTTAGCGATCGCATTGTGGCTAATCTGAATGGGTTTGTGCGCGAACCAGACAGCCGCAATGTTGAATACATTACGCCGCCTTTTCATAAATACGAGCCGTTGTTAATGGCATTGGTAGAACCACGCCAAAAACTACGTAGCTATTTGCGATCGCTAGGCGATTATACTTTGATGCCAGGAAGTACTCTTGCTTTGGGTGGTGTCGATCATTTCTATCGCTCTGATCCACAAAATCCTTATCACACCTACATTGAGCAGACCTATGGCACTAATGTTGTTACAGCAAGTATTCATATTAATGTCGGCATTCCTGATTTAGAGTTACTAATTGCCGCTTGTCGGTTGATCCGTCTGGAAGCACCGCTTTATCTCGCTCTTAGCGCCTCATCTCCGTTTCTTGATGGCAAAGCCACTGGTTTTCATTCTTCACGATGGCAGATGTTTCCCAAGACACCAAAACTAGTTCCATTATTTAGCAATCATCGTCATTTTGTGGAATGGACAGAACAGCAGTTACAGTTAGGGACTATGCAAAATGTTCGTCACCTTTGGTCATCTGTGCGTCCAAATGGTGATAATCGTCCCTATAATCTCAACCGTTTAGAATTGCGGATATCTGATCTAGTGATTGATCCCATCGCCTTACTAGCGATCACGGCTCTTTTAGAGATGCGTCTCAATCAATTTCTCGAAGCTGGGATTGGTTCATCCCTCGATCCCATTGCACCTCATGCAACCAAGTTCACGCCTGAAGAACTTGCCTCGATCGCTGATCAAAATGAAGTTGCGGCGGCGATTAATAGCCTTGATGCAGTGCTGACCCATTGGCAAACTGGCGAACAAATCACTGCAAGGGAATGGATTTCTAATCTCTACGAAGAGTTGCGATCGCGTGCTAAGGATAATGGAGTCTGGTGTTTCCTATCGCCATTACAAAAGATTCTCGATCAAGGTAATGAAGCTCAACGTTGGTTGGCGGCTTATCACAATGGCATTAGTCCGAGACAAATCATGACCGATGCGATCGCCTCTGCTGAACAAATGGATAAAGAACTAGCAGATGCTTTGTTATTGTCTTAAGGATTTAGAGAGTGCCTTGCGCTCTCTAAATCCTTAAATTGATTGATTCGGATTTGAGTGCAAAGCGCTGTAATACCAATTCATACCAAAACACAAAATGGCTAAGCCATTTTATGTTTTGGTATGAATCATTGATTGCTGTAATAATCCAGAAAACAAAAAAGAGATAGTACGTTAAGCGTACTATCTCTTTTTTGTTGTTAAATCTCTGTTCTGTAAGTTAAGAGCATTGCCCATAACTTAAAACTGTTAGAGATTTAGAAAGGAAATGTCAAGGTGTCTGGGAATAGGCGGTTAGCTTCGATCAATACACCAGCGGTGATTGTAAGCCATACAGCAGCCAAGACAGGAGCAGAAGATAAAAAGCCGTTCAATGGAGTTCTCCTTTTAGATAGTTTTGATTTTTTCCCAGAGTACTAAAACACTTGTCACAACACTCTGGAAAAGTTAGCAAAGCGATCGCTAGATTTAGAAACTAGCGAGGCGAAACGGTAACTTCATTTTCAGGAGCCAACAGTTCGCCAGTGCCAAACTCTTTGAGTGCAGCAAGAGGCCATGTAAAGCCAGTCAGCATACATTTAATAGCAAGAGGAAGATCGATGATGATTTCCTTTTGAGCTGCGGTTGCTGGATCTTTACGAATTGCAATCAGATAAGCACGACCAACCCAGCCGATCCAACCAGTGATGAATAGAAACATCAAGGCAGGAATGGTGAATTCGCCAGCGTGACTCCAACGACCATCGCTGATCAAGTGAGGTAAGCCATCTTCGCCGCAAAGTAAGCCAGAGTTAGCATATTTTGCAAAACGAGCTTCGGTTTGAGCAATTTTACCTTTGAGGTATTCAGCAGGGCCGCTACCAGCTTTGAAATTAGCTAGACGGGCTGTATAACCATCAACTTCACTTGTCAAGCGATCTTGAAAAGCAGAGGAGGTTGCACAAGGAGTCAAAGCATTGAATGAGAATTCTGCATATGCAGCAGGGGTTGCAGCAAGGCTAATGCCAAACCACAGGCTAATAACTAGAATGAGAGCAAAAAGTCTTTTCATGGACTGACCTTAATTTACCTTTGATAAGATAGGCAAAAATAACGAGATTTTCGTTTGAGAACTTAGCCTCAGATCCTATATCAGCGATCGCGCCTTGGTAAAGCAATCTTCACATCCTGTAAAGTAAATTATCAATTAAGATGATCTAACTGCCGCTTTGCGGCAGTTAGATCATCTTAATTTTGTTTAGAAATGCCAACTATTCTTGCGATCGAATCTAGCTGTGATGAAACTGCGGCGGCAGTTGTATGCGATCGCCAAATTCTCAGTAGCGTGGTTTCATCGCAAATTTTAACCCATGCGCTTTATGGTGGCGTTGTACCTGAGGTTGCAGCACGGCAACATGTAGAGACAATTAATCCTGCGATCGCGCAGGCATATCGCGAATCTGGCAAAACATGGGCTGAGATTGACGGGATTGCGGTGACGACTGCACCAGGGCTGATTGGTTCGCTGATGATCGGTGTGACGGCGGCAAAAACCTTGGCAATGTTACATAAAAAGCCTTTGATAGCGGTGCATCACCTTGAGGGGCATATCTGTTCGGCTTTATTGGCTGATCCAACTTTAGAGCCACCATTTTTATGTCTATTAGTTTCAGGGGGACATAGCAGCATTATTTTAGTCAAGGACTATACCGACTATCAGGTAATGGGCAAAACTCGCGATGATGCTGCGGGTGAGGCATTTGACAAAGTAGCGCGATTACTCGGTTTGGGCTATCCAGGGGGGCCAGCAATTGACAAGATCGCGATCGCGGGAAATCCCAGGGCTTACAAATTACCGCAAGGGCGCATTCCTGATTTCCCTTATGACTCTAGTTTTAGTGGTTTAAAAACCGCAGTATTGCGCTTAACCCAAAAACTTAGCCCCAATGGCGAAGAGTTACCGATCGCCGATATTGCCGCGAGTTTTCAAGAAACCGTTGCCACTGCTCTGGTAACCCGCACGATTAAATGCGCGATCGAGCATAATCTTTCAACAATTGTGGCAGTTGGCGGTGTGGCTGCAAATAGCGCATTAAGATCGCGCCTTGTGACCAGTGCCGCAGAGCATGACATTCGGGCAGTTTTTCCGCCTTTGAGCTTGTGCACGGACAATGCAGCAATGATTGGCTGTGCAGGAGCTATTCATCTCGCTCGTGGCGAAACTTCGTCAATGAATATTGCAACGCGATCGCGCCTCAATCTCGAAGATTGCCAAAGCTTGTATACATAATACCAATTCACAAAAGTGTGACAACACTTCTGTGAATTAAAAACCAAACCCTGTAAGGGTTTTAAAAACACAAAGTGGCGCAGCCACTTTGTGTTTTGGTATAAAACCCAATAATTGATTGGCGGCGCGGAGCGCCGCCAATCAATTATTGGGTTTTGATTTGCCATAAGACAAGTGACTGTAGCTATATAGCCGATGGCACGACCAAATCTTTCATCGCACGATGTATATCTTCAGTGAGTTTGCGGGTGCATTCCTTAGAGGCGGCTCGGCTAGATTGATATTCGGCTAGATGCTCTGACACTGATAAAGGTTCGGCAACTGAGATCGTTAATTTGCGATCGCCAAAATTAGGGGTTTCTTTAAAAGCAGAATCTTGATTTCGCTCGGTGACACGCTGTAATACGCTCCACATTAATTTCAAAACTTCGATATAGCGACTAGGGCTAGGATGCTGGCGAACATAGTCACTGGTGACACCGATGATACTTTCAGCGATTCGCATATGCCAGTTACTATAGCTAGCTTCGAGTGCTAATTGATCAGCAAAGCCACGCTCCACTCCAGATAATTTCTCAATATCATTAATGTCATTACGAAAAATCCGATCCCATCCTGCCTGTTCGAGGCGGCGGCAGCGATCTATTGGTGAACCCTTTGCCTTGATCCCAAAACTCATTTCCGCAACACTCAAAATGCGATCGGCTAGTTCCTCCAAATTCGCTGCTAAATTATCGGGATTGGTATTTTCGCTGTTAATTTTGGCATAGTTGCCATAGAAAGCTTTGTAATAATCGCTAACCCATTTCACTAGGTAACTACCCAAATCGTAAAGTCTTTGATAGCGGTTATCAGGTGTAATCGCGGGTTTACTAATTCCACATTCTTTTTCAATCGTGATGATTGTTTGATCAATTTTTCCCCAAGCCTGAGTCGAATATTCGTATTGAATCCCCACAGGAATGATTAACATTTCCTCGGTACGCCCTTCTTTAAGCAAATCCTCAGCAGCCCAAAATCCAATCTGAGCAATCCCTGGTTCTAGTTCAGCAACCGTTTCACTTTTGCCATTTGTACCACCTTCAGGAGCCATCGAGAGAGGCACATCACCATGCGTAATTTGTTTGCGCATCCAACTTAGTGCAAGGCGATCGAGCTTACCGCGAAAAATGGAAATCCCTCCTAATGCTGGAAATAACCAATTGACGTAATCTCCTGCCCATAGAGAAATGCCGCGATCATACACAAACCCACTATGGGGCAATGTCGTTAACTTGATGCCCATATCTCTTGCCTCTTCTGGCACAGCGTAGGCAAGCAGATACAACATTGCAAAGGGATCATCCGTGGTGGGATGCCGAAAAGCAAGCATATAACGAGCTTTGCCATCCTGAAACTTTTTTGTAGCTTCAACAAGGCGATCGATATAGCGGGTTTCAATCTGCTTGATGCCACATTGCCACCGCAACCAAAATGGCGTTAATATTCGTATGATTTTTAATATGAATTTATTGGCTTTGGGCGGATAAACCTTGAGAGGTGGTTGAACGCGAGTCAGATCTACTGCCATGATTTCCTTTGTGTGTACAGCAATACGAATTAAAACACGCAAAGCGTATCTCCGCGATTTTAGCTTTTTTTACAAACTAAATAATCATTTCAGCCAAAGAGCTATTGATTTTTGAAGGACAATAGATGAATATTTCTAAATATTTTTATAATTATTTTGGTTGAGCTGATCAATAAACTCTATGCTGACAAATATACCTGTGGTAATGAGCGATTTTGGCGCGTATTTGCGAGCTAGTGGCAGGCGTTTTCAATGGATTGCCCCAAAGAGAAACACCAAATTTAGGACGATCGCATGGTCAAGTGGCACGATGTTACTTTTGCGCGTATTACTTCCTAATCGCAAATATGCAGTGGCAAGAATATACTGCGCCACTCATGAAATTTTAAAGAAAACTTATCAATACCTGATCAATGGCGATCTCCTATCGGTAAAGCTTGGCTTTCAGTTGACGCGATCGATGTGGTGCACGATTCCCCAAGTGTAAAAAATTAAAAGCTTTTTTAATTAAACCCAGAAAGTGAAATGGGGCGCATCGCGCCCCATTTCACTTTCTGGAGCGCAAAGCGCTATACACTAAACAGTAAGCAATACACACAAGCAATAAAGCGATAAATTGCGGCATCCAAGGTCAACACTGGTTTATGAGAAAGCTACTAAAGGGTTTACACAAGTTTCAATCGTCCTATTTCCCTGCCAATCAAGAGATTTTTGAACAACTCGCCGATGGACAAAAGCCGCGTGTGTTGTTTATTACCTGCTCCGATTCGCGGATTGTGCCGCATCTCATTACCCAGTCAGGTGTGGGCGAACTATTTGTAATTCGGAATGCTGGAAACTTAGTGCCGCCCTTTGGTGCTGCTAATGGTGGTGAAGGCGCTGCGATCGAATATGCGATCCATGCGCTGGGGATCGAGCAGGTAATTATCTGTGGGCATTCTAACTGTGGGGCGATGAAAGGGTTGCTCAAGTTAGAAAAACTAAGAACCGAGATGCCTTTGGTCTATGAATGGCTGCAACATGCTGAGTCAACTCGCCGCTTAATTCAAGAAAATTATGCTGACATTAAAGGTGAAGAACTGATGGCGATCACGATGGCAGAGAACGTCGTCACCCAGATCGAAAACCTAAAAACCTATCCCGTAATTCGCTCTAAATTGCATCAAAACAAGATGTCCATCTATGGATGGATCTATGACATTGAGTCAGGTGAAGTCCTCGCCTACAATCCTGAGACCGATGATTTTGAGGTTCCGCAAACCTTGTTAGCCAATCCCAACGGCTCGTCAAGTGAAAACTTTACTCATACTGATGCTCCTCCCATTCCATCGGCGTATCAGAATGGTTCACAGCAAGTAGAAACTAAAAATGCGGGAGATTTACCTTCATGGATGTCTCCTGAGCAAGCTAATCGCATCTATCGCGGATCAGCAAGATAATTAAGACAGTGCTTTGCACCGTCTTTAATTATCTTGCCACGCAAATTTATCCGATAATCAAACAAAATATAAATTAAGGTTTTGATTGATTTACGCTCCCAGCAATTTATTTCTGAAAGACCGTAGGGGCATAGCATTTGCGCCACAATTTTACAAATCACCACAGAAATCTTGATCCGCAAATGCTATGCCCTCTTTGCTTTTGCAGATAATTTGTCCCTACGTTGCAAGGTTTTGGGCAGAGCATTCCCAAAAAAAAGATTGCCTAAAAATTCATAAATTTCTGTGGGAATGCTCTGCCCCTTGTATCTACAGTTCTATATCTATGGGCGCGAATCATTAATGACATTAACAAAACCTGCACTTCGTAAAGGTTCTACTTGATTGCATCCAAAATAGAATTTAGTAAATTAGGAAACCTTGCATCTAAATCCTCGCGACGTAGAGAATTATAATGTTGAGTCCCTTCTAATCGCGTATACATGAGCCCTGTATCTCGCAAAACCTTATAGTGGTGAGATTGAGTGGATTTGCTCATTTCCAAACAAAATTCGCCACAGGTAATCTCTTTTTTGGTTGCCAACATTTTGACAATTTGTAAGCGCGTTGGATCGCTGAGTCCGTAGAGGACATCGGTTAAAGAAATATTGTCGCGATCGGGATGTTGATATTGACGCATTACAAAAGGATTAGCAAGCAAATATTAATTTAGCAAAAATAGCAAAGCCGTTTTACTAAATTAAATTATCCCACAATGTTGCATAAATTTCCATTGTTCGCATATAATCGAACAATGGAAATTTATGCAACATCACATTATCCCTATGAGCGCTCCTCTTCTATCCTCGGTTAAGCTCGGTCGTTATACATTGCCAAATCGGATTGTGATGGCTCCTTTAACTCGCAATCGCGCTGCTGCTGGCAACGTCCCCACAGCTTTAAATGCCTTGCATTATCAGCAACGGGCTTCGGCAGGGTTGCTAATCACAGAAGCATCGCAGGTTTGTCCACAGGGTCAAGGATATCCGAATACTCCAGGAATTTATTCTGATGAACAAGTCTCAGGCTGGCGCTTGGTAACGGAGGCAGTTCATGCAAAAGGTGGCAAAATCTTTTTACAGCTTTGGCATGTGGGTAGAATTTCGCATCCAGATTTTCAGCCGAATGGAGAATTGCCCGTCGCTCCATCAGCAATCGCACCCGAAGGAGAAGTCTTTACCTATACAGGCATGAAGCCTTATGTCACGCCTCGCGCTTTGGAATTAGAAGAGATTCCTCAAATTATTGAGCAATATCGAATTGGGGCAAAAAATGCTCTGGAAGCTGGCTTTGATGGAGTAGAAATTCATAGTGCTAATGGATATCTATTAGATCAGTTTTTGCAAGACAATACCAATCAGCGCAATGATATCTATGGTGGTTCTGTCGAGAATCGTGCTCGATTGTTATTAGAAGTAACTGAAGCAGTTGTAAATGTATGGGGTAGCGATCGCGTCGGCGTGAGACTATCTCCTAGCGGGACATTTGGCAGTGTGTATGATTCCAATCGCGCTGTGACTTTTGGGTATGCAGTTAAGGAATTAAACCGCTTTAATCTTGCCTATTTGCATTTAGTTGCGCCCAGAGTCGAAGGATTTGGCTCTGCTGAAGATCAACCCGATCTTGGTGCTGACTTCTTCCGTCCGATTTTTAATAGCACGATTATTACTGCGGGTGGTTATACCCTTGAGACTGGAAACGCTGCGATCGCATCTGGTGCGGCTGATCTGGTTGCCTTTGGTCGTCTCTACATCGCTAACCCAGACCTAGTAGAACGTTTTGCCGCTAATGCACCTTTGAATACACCTGATCGAAATACCTTCTACGGAGGCGATGAGAAAGGTTATACAGACTATCCAAGCTTATAAAAAAAGTAGAGAGTTCGCAAAGCGAACTCTCTACTTTTTCTCGAAAAAAAGGAACCAATTGTTTGTGATGCGGCAAAGCCGCACCACAAACAATTGGTTCCTTTTTTTATCGTAGAACTCTAATTAGTTCATCAGATCACTGTTCTGTAATGATCTAGATCGTTGATTGCTGTAATTGCAATCGTGATTTTGAGTGTTGGCGATCCTTATGCTGTCATTGTTTGCATCACAAACGAATTTTGCGATCGCCTCGATAATAGTGATATTCAAAAATGTTATCCAGATCGAGGGGGACTACTATGACACCTACACAAATAGCCAGAACCCAAGAATTACTGAGTGATCAACAGTTTCAGCTTTTCTTTCAACTCAGCAAAATTCGTGTATGGATGGGAGAACTATATCTAGAACTTGTGCTTTCCACTGAAGAAGTTGAATATATCCATCGTTCAGAAACTAATATCTGCAATTACCAAGACGAGGAAAACAAACCACGAACTCCTTATCTAATGCGTTGATTTATCCTCATAAAACTAAAAAGAGAATGGCGGTGCAAAGCACCGCCATTCTCTTTTTACGTCTGTTAAATTGCTGTAATTTAACGGATGTATACATGATATATTTAGGTTACAGCGTTAAATTCTCTTAAATCAAGGATCTGCTTGCATGACTCTGCTTACTCTTTTTCCACAATGTCAGGATTTACAAGCGCAAGTTGAAGCCATCTTACAACTTTTGCAGCAGGAGCCAAATTTGCGATCGCAGCAGGATGGTAGCGTTGTTCAGTCTTCGTTAAGGAAAGCGATCGCACCGACTTTTGAGATTGTATTTGCGGGGGCTTTTAGCGCAGGTAAATCAATGCTAATTAACGCGCTGCTAGAGCGGGAATTGCTTTACAGCGCCGAGGGACATGCTACGGGGACGGAATGTAAAATTGCCTTTGCCAAAACTGGGGAAGAACGGGTTGTATTAACTTTCTTGAGTGAAGTGGAAGTACGCGAGCAGGTTCAAGCACTTTCTCGGCTAATTGGACAAGTTGCGCCCACTAATATTAATCAACCTGAGGCACTCAAGCAGTTACAAACCTTGGCTCTCAGTGTAATCGAACAAGAAGGTGGTAAGAGTAAATCAAAACGAGCCAAAGATGCTGATGCTTTGAATCTTTTGCTAGAAGGCTTTACCAATAACCGCGATCGCATTAGTTCGGTTGCTAATGCCACTTACTCAATGGAACAGTTTGGTTTTGACAACCTTAAAAAAGCTGCTGACTATGCAAGACGTGGAGCAAATAGTGCAGTTCTCAAACGGGTGGAATATTATTGCAATCATCCACTGTTAGAAGATGGCAATGTGATTATCGATACCCCAGGGATTGATGCACCTGTCAAAAAAGATGCAGCTTTAACCTTTGACAAGATTCAACATCCCGACACTTCGGCAGTGGTATTTGTTCTCAAGACAGCAGCTACAGGGGAAATGACTTCTGAAGAAACAGAACTTAGCGAAAAAATGCAAAATAATGCAGGGATTCGCGATCGCGTGTTTTATGTATTCAATCGCATTGATGAGACTTGGACTAATGACCAGTTGCGCGATCGCCTGCAAAATACGATCAACACTCAATTTCGCAATAGCTCAAAAATCTATAAAACCAGCGGTCTGCTTGGCTTCTATGGTAGCCAGATTAAAAACACAAGTGCTAGCGATCGCTTTGGTTTAGATTCAGTATTTGTCGAAAGTGTAAAGTCAGTGGGCGGTCAGGAAGGCACGCCACAGTTTGTCAATGAGTTCAATAGCTACTGTCTGGTTTCTGGCAAGCTGGATATTACCAAGTTCCCAATTCCTTACAGCGTTTTAGAAACGAATGTGAAGAATGAGAAGTATGTGCGCTTACTCGGTGGGTTGGGTACGGGGCTAATCGGGCAATTGATTAAGGATAGTGGCATTGAAGAGTTTCGCACGGCGATTACTCGCTATTTAACCACTGAGAAGCGGCCTTTACTGTTTGCTGATCTTGCCGATGATTTGCAGCCGATTTGTATTGCGCTGCGTCAGTCTTATCTAGAAACTTGGCTACAACTCGAAAGCCAACCTCGCGATATTGAAGCGATTAAGTCGCAGGAGTTACAGAAGCTCAGTCGTGATCTCAAAGAAATTGGCGATCGCCTTTACGAAGATATTGCCAAAGAAGTAAATGTCGCGGTGGCTAGCGATCGCAACGAATCATTAGAAACTGATTATTTGAAACTCAAAACCAAAATGGTTAGGCGTTTAGATGAACTGATTGTCGATTTTTCTGTTGCTGTCGTGCATCAACGCGCTCAAGCCAGTCATCGCCGTAACTCTGTCGTTCCTGTGATGGGAATTTTGACTGAGGGCTTCTATTTTTTGGCAAATGAGCTAGAGGATGTTCTGGTGGAATGCTCGAAAGAAATTATTACCAATTTCTTCCAAAATCTGATTGAGAAGATCAAGAAGACCGACTATTATCTGGAACTTTATCGTTTGCTCGGTAACGATGGCGGCACGGAGAATTATTTACACAGCTTGATGGTTAAGGCATCTGATGCATTGGTAAATGAAGCTAAGACGGAATGCGATCGCTACGTGCGAGAACGTCCAGCCTTCTATGCGGAAGGAACTGCGGGATTCTGGCAATTGCAGCAAACTTTGCAACTGGTATGCCGTGGCTATGACTATCAGAGCATGATCGAGTCTGAACCAGCAATTCGCCAACTTTTAAAGCTGGATTTTGAGTTCAAAGTCAAGGATACGGTAATTCGGACTTTCCGCCAGACGATCAATCAAACTCTCAATACGCATTTACTTGCGGGTGCAGAGAAACAAGCTGATGAGATTTTGCAGCAGTACGATCGCGCTCGTGCATATCTGGCGCAAACTCTTGAGAAGGAAGCTCAATCTAAGATTGATAACAATCGCCGCTTGCAAGGTGACATTAAGCAAAATATTGATGCTTACAACGCAGCAGTTTCTAACATTAATGGTTGTTTAGAAGCAATGCAATTGTCTCGCAAGAAGTTACCAGTCATCAGCGAATCCGATTTGTCTGTTGTGCCAACAGTTGCAATCGATGTCATTGAGGCTGAATCAGTTGCGATCGATGAGATAGAATTAGTATCATGAATTATTTACAGTGATTTCCGATCAAACAAATCACTGTAAATTTTTAATTAGTCGCATGTTCTAACTAGTTAAGCAAGGTTCGATAGCTTAGTTAGATTTATTTCTATGCTCTTCTTAAGTTATAGCCATCAAGGTCAAGTCAAGAGATAAAACCCAAGAGCGAGTTGCCCTTCGCGCTGCCATTCTCTCTTGAGTTTTAGTTTTGGTCTAACCTTGATGGCTATAGCTATTCTGTATATAGCCTGTACTGAATAAAAACTGTTCCACAGAAGTAAAAAATTCTTCGCGATCGCTTTCTTGGTAAATTTTCCTAACCTGCTCCCAACCATCATAATTAAGTTAGCATAGCTAAAAAATTTCAAAATCCATACAATTCATTTGTCTTTCAAGAGACGATCGCTTCTAACTACCCACTTCGTTGAAACTATCATGACAGGTTTACGCAGAATCATCTGTTCTACTCAAGGAGCGATCGATCTCCAAATTAATGGAGCATTAGGAATTCCTTTTAACGATCTAAATTGCGATCGCGCAGCTAATTTACCTGAGATTTGCCAGTTTTTATATCAACAAGGGCTAGACGGATTCTTGCCTACACTTGTTACTACATCTATCGAGCAAACACATCGATCGCTATTTTTTCTAGCTGAAGCGATCGCCAATCAAAAGCAAAATCCTAATTCTCTCGAAGCCAAAATTTTAGGCATACATCTTGAAGGGCCATTTCTTCATCCTGACAAAAGGGGCGCACATCCTCAGCAACATTTATTACCGCTTAATCTCAATACCTTGCAGCAGGTATTAGGTCATTACACCAAATTTATTAAGCTTGTCACCCTCGCGCCCGAACTCGATCCCACGGGCGAAACCATTAAATATTTATGCGATCGCAATATCATCGTCAGTTTAGGACACTCTACAGCCAATGCTGAGCAAACGAGAGTGGTGATCGAGCAAGGCGCAACAATGGTCACTCATGCCTTTAATGCCATGCCAAGTTTGCATCATCGTGATGTTGGTTTATTAGGCGAAGCAATTTTAAGCGATCGGGTTTGGTGCGGGTTAATCGCAGATGGAGTTCATGTTTCGCCCGAAATGATCAAACTAATCTATAGGATGAAAAAACAAATTTTTCTGGTTAGTGATGCCCTTGCGCCCCTTGGTTTGCCCGATGGTACTTATCCTTGGGACGATCGCCAGATAACGATTCAAAATGGTACAGCCAGATTACCCGACGGCACGCTCTCAGGTACAACACTGCCCTTAATCAACGCAGTCAATAATCTGATCGAGTGGGGAGTTTGTGAGCCAGAAAATGCTATTAAATTAGCGATCGACTCTCCACGCCTTGCCATAAATCTTGAAATCGATCAAGATGCGCCTCAAAGGCTCACTTGGTGTAGCTACTCGTTCTCTTGCGCTATGGCTCCTATGGCTCCCGAATTTATGACCCCTGACTTTAAAGATGTCCATACTTCGTTCGGTTGTGAAGTTAACTAAAAACCAATTTTTGAGTGGCGCGGCGAAGCCGCGCCACTCAAAAATTGATTCATAAGCTTAGCGAACTATCAGACATAGCATGGGTTACAGACTGAGTAGCACCATTAAGATTTTGATTATTAGCAATTAACTCTTGCGGCTGATGCATTTTCAAAATCATCGCCAAACTTTGTTTCAGCTTTGTTCTTGGCACAACCGCATCTACAAATCCATGATCGAGCAAATATTCTGATGACTGGAAGCCATCGGGAATTTTTTGCTTGAGAGTCTGCTCAATTACGCGCCGACCTGTAAACCCGATCAAAGCTTTGGGCTCCGCCAAAATAATATCGCCGAGCATGGCAAAACTCGCAGTCACGCCGCCCGTAGTGGGATTTGTCAAAACGGGGATATAAAGCAAATTAGCTTGTCGATGACGCTCCAGAGCTGCCGAAGTCTTCGCCATCTGCATTAAGCTCAAAATCCCCTCTTGCATCCGTGCTCCACCCGAAGCACAAAATATCAAAGCAGGAAAGCGTTTTGCAGTAGCAGTTTCTAGCATACGGGTGATTTTTTCACCTACTACCGATCCCATACTGCCGCCCATAAAGCGAAAATCCATTACTGCCATTGCAGCATCACATCCATCTATCTTGCCAGTTCCAGTGATCACCCCATCACTTAAACCAGTTTTTTGCTTATATTCTTTGATGCGATCTATATAAGGCTTACGATCTTTAAAACCTAGTGGATCACAAGAAGTTAAATCTGGATCCATTTCCTGCCATGTACCAGAATCAATCAACTGAGCTATACGCTCATAAGCATTAACCTGATTGTGATGACCACATTCTGGGCAAACCATCAAATTGATTTTTAGATCCTTTACATAGGTTAAAGCACCACAACTAGAACATTTGTGCCACAAACCGTCAGGAATTTCACGTTCTTGAGAGTTTTGATTCAGATTAGGAGTTTTGCGGTGATAAGCTTCACCTGCGCGGGAGCGGGTTTCAGCAAACCAATCAAACAGTGACATAGCGGCTCACGGTTTACAAAATAAGCTTTAGTTGCCAATGTTGACAGCTGGCAACTGTAGCCAAAAATACAAGTATAACTCTGTCATCATACAGCGCTTTGCGATCGCAGTAAAACTGAAGAGCGGTGTCAGCAATTCTCATTATGAAACCAATTTCGTATTTTCCACTGCTTGCGGTGGAAAATACAAAATTGGTTTTTTGAAAATCAGTCTGTGGCTGATTTTCAAAAAACCAATTTTTAAAATTAGAATTGCTAGAACGATGCAAAAGCATCGCCATTCAGTTTTATTCTAAGCTGTCGCTCGGTTTCTGCTTGACCCGCTCAACTTGGGAGTATTTCTCAACTGTTTGAGTTACTTCAAATAGGGATTGCTGTAACGGTTTAATTGCAGTTTGTAAGTCTTCATAGGTGGCTTCTTCAGCTTCATATAAATTCTTGAGAGCTTCCATGTTTTTTAGCGTAGGTTCGCGCAAACTTGTAGTGATGACCGAAGGGCCATTGTCTCTGAGGATTTCTTCAACTGTGCGAATCAAGTTAGATGCTTGGTTCCGCATATTCGCTAATTCACGGCGAGCCTCATCTTCTTCAGAATAGACTTCAGCTTCCATCCGCATTCTCTCAATTTCACTAGGGCTCAATCCACCCGTATTAGTGATGCTAATACTTTGCTCAACCCCAGTATCAATATCTCGCGCTGACACCTTGAGAATACCGTTAGCATCAATATCAAAGGAAACCTCGATCTGCGGAATACCGCGAGGTGCGGGACGAATACCCTCTAGCTCAAATTTGCCGAGGCTCTTATTGTCCTTTACCATCGCCCGTTCACCTTGGAGGACATGGATTTCTACAGCCGATTGATTGTCAACGGCGGTGGAGAAAATTTGGGACTTGCTAGTAGGAATTGTGGTGTTGCGTTCTAGGTTTTTAGTAAATACACCTCCTTGAGTTTCTAGTCCGATTGAAAGAGGAATTACGTCTAGCAATAAGAGATCCTTAACCTCGCCACCTAAGATCCCCGCTTGGACAGCAGCGCCGATCGCTACAGCTTCATCTGGATTAACCGATTGGTCTGGTTTTTTACCATCAAAAAATCTGGAGATCGCATCTTGTACAGAAGGAATACGGGTGGAGCCACCAACTAAAATAATTCGATTAATTTCTTTCGGTAATAACCCTGCATCTTTAAGAGCTTGAGCTGTTGGCTCAAGAGTTGATTTGACTAAAGATGCTGTAATCTCATCAAATTTGGAACGGGTAAAGTCTAGCTCAATGGTCTTTGGGCCAGTGGCATCAGATGCAATAAATGGCAAGCTAATTAAGGTTGAAGGGGCACTAGAAAGCTCAATTTTGGCTTTTTCAGCAGCTTCTTTGAGTCGCTGCAAAGCGGTTTTGTCAGCGGCTAAGTCAATTCCTTCTTTTTGTTTAAAGTCAGCAACTAGCCAATCCACAATCATCGCGTCAAAGTCATCACCACCAAGGTGATTATTTCCTGAGGTTGCCTTAACTTCAAAAATACCATCGCCAAGCTGTAAAACAGATACATCAAACGTTCCACCGCCAAGGTCAAACACTAGAACAATCTGATCTTGATCTTGCTTGTCCAAACCATAGGCGAGAGCCGCTGCTGTAGGTTCATTGACAATCCGCAGAACCTCCATGCCCGAAATAGCCCCAGCGTCTTTTGTTGCTTGGCGCTGAGTATCAGTGAAATAAGCGGGTACGGTAATAACCGCTTGAGTCACTTCTTCACCTAGATAGTTCTCGGCATCTTGCTTCAGTTTTTGCAAGATCATCGCCGAAATTTCTTGGGGAGTATAAGCGCGATCGCCAATCTGGACATCTACGGTATTATCTTTACCCTTGACCGCAGTATAAGGAACGCGACTACGCTCCTGCTCAGTCTCATCCCAGCTACGACCAATAAACCGCTTAATACTGTAAACCGTATTTACTGAGTTGGTAACAGATTGGCGCTTAGCAACCTGCCCAACAATCCGCTCGCTGCTGTCTTTGACAAAAGCGACAATACTAGGTGTGGTTCGCCCTCCCTCTGCACTAGAGATGACAACAGGCTTACCACCCTCTAAAACAGAAACACAACTGTTTGTCGTACCAAGGTCGATCCCAATTACTTTCGACATATTCGCCAGTTCCGTTAAAAGCTTTTTTAAAGTTTAGCTTAATGAATTTCTGAATAATGTACCCTAATAATGCATTTCAAGATGCAATCGCGATCGCAATCTTGAAATATTTATTTTAGTTGGATTCTCCAGAGCTATTTTCGGTAGCATTTTCAGAAGATGCACTATCATCGCCATCGATTTTCCCAGATGATACTTTAACCAGAGAATGACGTAAAACTCGATCGTCGCTGACTAAATATCCTGGGCGTAATTCCTCAGTGATTATGCCTTCGCCATATTCAGTCGAGGGTTCTTGCATAATTGCTTCATGAAAATTAGGGTCAAAGTCTTGACCGACGCATTCCATTCTTACTACACCTGTCTCTTTGAGGCATTTGAGTAACTGTTTGTATACCGATTGATAACTTTTGTGAATTGACGCTTCACCATCTGTTTTTGGTGAAATTTGTAACTGCGCCCGTTCAAAATCGTCAACTACAGGCAAGATTTTTTTGAGAATCTTGCCTGTAATTGTGCCTTCTTGCTCTTCTTTATCGCGCTCTGTACGTTTGCGAAAATTCTCAAAGTCGGCATACAGCCGTAAGTATTGCTGTTTGCGATCGTCTAGCTGCTCTCTAAGTGATGTTGACTCAGCGATCAAACCATTAATTTTGTCTAGCGTTGCGGCGGCGGCGGCGTTTGCTTTACTTACTTCAGGTTTTGATTCGCTAGTTGTAGTCGCAGATCCTTGAGAGCCTTCTGGGATAGATGTTTCTGGGTTTGCGATTTGATTTAATTCTTCGGTTGCAAGTTGTTGCAGCCGAGACTCAAGTACCTCATCATCTTCGTCGATGAGGTCGTCAGAAATTAGGTTGTTTTCTTCTTCGATCATTACAGTGATACTCTTTTAGCGCTTTTTAGACTAGCAGTAAATTGCTAAGAGTTAAAATTTAAGTGTTAATTTTGACGATTTTAGTCAATTATACCGATTTTACTCTTTATCAGAGACAACGTATAGCAGTTGGTGACATAAAACCAAAAAGTAATGGTAATTACCTTTTATCACTTTTACTTTTTGATAGGTCTAAATATATGTCACGGCAGCAATTCTCATTATGAAACCGATTTTGGTGTTTCCAGCGCCGAAGGCGCTGGAAACACCAAAATCGGTTGTTTGAAAGCCCGCCAACGGCGGGCTTTCAAACAACCGATTTTCATAATGAGAACTGCTGATGTCACGGCGATCGCCGTGACATATTATCTAAGGGACTATTTTATTTACCTAAACTGATGGAAATTCAAAACGAACGTCCAGAAGATATAGATGCAATTCGTACGGTTAATATCGCAGCCTTTGGACGAGAGAATGAGGCTAACTTAGTCGATCAGTTAAGGGAAATTGACAATACACTTTCTTTTGTTGCTATAGAATCAGAACAAATTGTTGGTCATATTTTCTTTAGTCCCGTTACGATCGACGAAAAACGCTCTGAAGAATTAATGATTCTTGGATTAGCACCATTAGCAGTATTGCCTCAATATCAACGGCGGGGAATTGGATCTCTATTGATTAAACATAGTTTAGAGAAATGCTCTGATTTAGGATGCAAAGCTGTGGTGGTGTTGGGATATCCAGAATACTATTCACGTTTCGGATTTATTTCCGCAAAAGAAAAGGGACTAAAGTGTGAGTACCTAGTTCCAGATGATGTATTTATGGTCTTAGAATTGAAAAATAGCGCTTTGGATGGTTGTCGTGGAATCGTCAAATACCGATTCGAGTTCCAAGAATGCGAATAGCGATCGCTTATATAAAAACCAATATTTTTTTCAGGGGTGGCGTAGCCACCCCTGAAAAAAATATTGGTTTTTATGTTGATTCATGGCAAACAATTAAGAGTTGATTTTGTAGAGCTCCCAGTCTCAGCAGAGTTGCCAGAAGCCAAAGAGCAGAAATATTTACGAATATTAGGAGCAAGATTTACAGCATTAGTAAAATCTGCGGCTTCGATGCTGCCAATATTTTCAACGATCGCATTGCGAAAATTTGCCCCATTAAGATTTGTCCCTGAAAACTCGATCAGAACTAGTTTCGCAGCTGTCAGGTTCGCAGAACTCAGATTTGCATTAGAGAGATTGGTCAAGTGTAGCTCCGCCGATCGCAAATCTGCCGAGGATAAATTGGCTTCATCTAAAATAGCTTCACTCAAATTAGCGGCACTTAAATTGCTCTCACTCAGATTTACCTTAACTAAATTGGCTTTGCGGAGGTTGGCAAGCAATAAATTTGCTCCCTTAAGATTTGCTGAATTGAGATCAGCTTCACTCAGATTTGATTTCATTAGCTCTGCTTTTGGTAAAAGCGCTGAGACTAATTTGGACTGTGATAGGTTTGCCCGCAATAAATTTGCTTGAGATAAATTTGCTTCAGTCAGATTAGAAAAAGCTAAGTTTGCGTCAACAAGACTTGCGTTACTAAGATCTGCGCCTCGGAGATCGACTTTAACAATTTTAATACCGTTCAAATTCGCATTTTTGAAGATGACTTGGCGCAAATCTACTCTCTCTAAAACAGAACCACTGAGGTTAATATTGCTAAAGTCCTGACCTTGTATACGATCGCCTTGATTGCCAGTCAACTGCACATAGCGAAAATCGCGCTGACCTTCAGCATATTTAGCTTGTAAAGTTGCAGCTGTGATTGGGATTAATTTTGGAGTTGCTACAGCGACGGGAGTGGGGGAATTTGTGGGAGAAGGAGAGCTTACTGGCACATTTGTAGGAATGTTGGTTACGGTAGGTTGAGGTTGCGATAGGTTTGTTTTAACCAGCCAAAAAATAATGCCTAAAATAGCGAATACAGATACTCCCAAAACTAAAAACATCTTATATTGCGTAACTATTTTGTCTTTTCGTAATGGCTGCTCAGATTGGTCTTGCTGATCTTTGCCATGACATCGGCGGATTAGGCGATCGCATAGTTCACGGGTTTCATCATCAGGGATATTGGAGATTGACTGAAACACTGGTGACAACTCAGGTTCTTGAAAATCGTTTTGCCGAAAAATCAAATTTTTATTATCTTCATGGAATGTCTCCCAAAGATTTGGCTGACTTGCTAGAGCCCTAAGTGACAGGGAAATCACCTCAAAAGAAAATTCATCTAGGCGATCGCTAAAGTCCTTAGAAGAGCGCATCGGTGGTTGATAGTTGGGATGTCCGATCTCAATGGGCGGAGCACCTCGCAATGCGGGAACATACATGCCGTCATAGTCAACCAGCTTTAGCTCTCCCTCAGAGTCAACCATAATGTTTCCATGCTGCAAATCACCATGGGCAATCCCTACCTGTTGCAGATCTTTTTGCAGTTGTTTTAATTGCCGATCTAAACGCAATAGAACTTGTGAATCATCAATATATTCGCCAATATAACGATCTAATTCTGAGCCTTGCACCCAATCCATTTTCAGAATCGGATACCATTCGCCTTTGACGAGGATTCCTTGAGTCAGGAATTCAAAATCAACTAAGTAAGGAATTGGATGCTGACTGAGATATTCGCTGATTAACCTATATCGTTGCTGCACATCTGACTGGGGAATCCGCGTAAAGCAACGCACTGCCCAAGAGCGATTTCCTTTAGTAAGCTTGTAGACGGTGGCGAAATTCCCCGACCATAACAAGACTCGTCCTCGCGAATTTTTGGCAGTGCTTGCTTGCTTAAGCTCAGGATCGACAAAGCAGAGGTGGGGATTTTGCACCGCGATCGTAAAGTCAATATTTAATGGCCAAGATTGAATATCTGTCATAACTCACAATGCACTTCTGCTGCATCCTGAATTTTGAGGCATAGCAAGGTTGTATCGTCGTTGGCTATTTCATGGTGATCACGCAATTCATCCACCCATGTTTCAAACAAATCTTGTGTCCTGATCTGTTCTAATTTTACCCAAGGATCTTGATTTGCTTCAATTTGCTTGAAAATCCAACAGGCGATCGCATCGGTCGCTAAATAAAAGTGATCTCCGCATTTTGCAACTCCATGAATTTGCGAAATATTAATATTCGCCGCCTTTACATTGGTTCCAATCAGCCTTGGACGATTATTAAATTCGTGACTATTATGTAAAGGAAAACTTTTTTGCAAAGTGCGATCGCGCACCACAAACAAACAAGAATCTCCCACAGCCAGAGATTTCCAACTTAAATCCGCAAACATTTCCAAGCTCACAAAGGTCGCAAAAGCCCCTTCACCTGCCTTACGTTTAGCAAACCAAGACAATTCCTGCTGACCTAACCATTGCTGCCAAGCTGTTCGTAATGGTAATAGCCAAGTTGAGGAACAAGCATAAACCTCTTGCCAAGGTAACTGGCGATCTGTAAAAGCCGTAACTAATGCCCTTGCCCATTCTCTTGTAAATGAAGACTCAGTTGCCCCATCCGATAAAGCGATCGACACTATTGGATTACGTATTACACAATTCCAAATATCTTCACATTCGGAGATCGCGTTACCTGCTTTCTGAACTGAAAAGCTTTGAATCAGATCAACATCAAAATGTGATTTTCTTAGTGATTCTTTTTGTAATTTTTTTGATTCTAAAGTTTGTAACTCAGGATTGGCAGGTAAATTATATAAACTGCGATCGCCATATTTTCGAGCATTGGTAGCGATCGACTTAAAGCCAAACTTTGCATACTCATATCGAGAATGCAAGCTAGAAGAAGAGTTATTGCAAAAATATCTAAACACAATATCTGTAGCGATCGGCAATTTGATCAGCAAATTTAAGGTCACACCTTAGCACATTAATCCAATAGAAAAGCCGCCAAATGGCGGCTTTTCTATTGGATCTTAAGACTAGGTCGTTAAAGCCACTTTATCTTGACTACACAAGCGCTAAAGAAGCTAAAGGCTCTGGAATTGAAGCACTTGGCGCTGTAAATTCACCCGTGACAACAAACTCAAGTCTTAGCTTTAGCCAACGCATTGTATTTGGATCGGTTGTGATAATTGCCGCCGCAGGTTGAGGAATTTGCTTTTTAATACTCGCCATCTCAGGTGCTTCCAAAAAAGCAGGTTGCTCAATCAACCAAAAATTTATTTCCTTATTGCGTGCTTCAAAATTGCGCCGACGCTCCGATAGCGTCTCACCCAAAGGTTTCCCTTCGTCTTCACACAAATACTTACGGCTAGCAGCCACGAAATAATATTGCTGGGAATCTGACATAAATTTTTCTTAACAAGGTAATAGCTTGTAAAGCCAGATCTATGTTAGCGCTTATTTAACTTATAAAACTTTGCAATAGATTAAGCTGTGACGTTAGCTCTAGAACATTATTCAAAACAAGATCAGCACCGTTTTCTCTGAGTAACGCGGCATAGCGATCGCGTAAATCTTCCGCCACATGTGGCGGAATCACACCAACAGCAAAATATTGATAATTTGGATCATAAATCCTAGCCTTCACCACCGTCAGCATATCCGCCACCGTATCACCGACATAGACAACAATACTTGCAGATTTATCCCCCCTAAGCTCAATTTGCTTGACCGCCAGTAAAAGTCCTGTGGGCTCTGGTTTACCCGCAGCATCTTCCATAGCAATCAATACAGGAGACTCAATTTCCAAACGACGCAAGACATAACTAGCTGAAGCCCTTGTTGCCCCACTAAAAAATCCCCAGCCAATCCCTGCGATCGTCAAATCCCGAAAATATTCTGCCGTCGCGATCAACGGCTCAGTCGCAATATATCCATCAGACCAGTCAGAATTACTACCCCGATAACGACTCTGAAAGAATTCCACAATCGTTTCATAGGGTATCAGTAACTCCTTGTCTATGCGATGTAAATATCTCTTGATTAGCTCCTGCGATGCTTCCCAGTCATTGTTCCAAACGCCTTCAGCTTTTAACTCGTCAATCTCTTCAGAAGTAGGGCGGTAAGCTGCATTTGTAAAATATTCAACCGTATCTGCTAGCGCTCGGCGATAAGAGCCCGATACATCGCGAATCACACCATCAATATCAAACACAAAAATACTTGTACTTGATAGTTTTAAATCAACTTTAGAGGCTTCAATCATGTTATATTGCAAGATCGCTACTTTAATATGTAATTTAACTTTTCTTGGAGGTAGGTAGCATTGTCCCAGTTTATTCTAAAAATCTTATGGTTAGAAAATAATGTAGCTCTTGCTGTCGATCAAGTCGTTGGCAAAGGTTTCAGCCCTCTCACCAAGTATTTCTTTTGGCCCCGTGATGATGCTTGGGATCAACTTAAAACAGAAATGGAAAGCAAGCCCTGGATTGCCGATCAAGATCGGATCGAAATTTTAAATAAGGCAACCGAAGTAATTAATTACTGGCAACAAGAGGGCAAAAATCGCCCCATGACAGAAGCTCAAGGTAAATTCCCTGATGTCATATTTACTGGTAGTAACTAGTAATTATCGCAAAAAACAAAAAAGAAAGGCAGTGCTTAGCACTGCCTTTCTTTTTATAGGATGTGACAAAGCACATCTTAATTAGTTATTTATCTAAATCAGGCATCGAGAGTACAGCTTCATCCTTACGATCAATACCCTTTTCAAAGCCAGCAACAGCCGCGCGAGCACGACCAGCATGCCATAGGTGACCAACCAAGAACATGAAAGACAATACGAAGTGCGAAGTAGACAACCAAGAGCGAGGAGAAACAAAGTTTACCGCGTTGATTTCAGTGATAACACCGCCAACTGAGTTCAAAGAACCCAAAGGAGCATGTGTCATGTACTCAGCAGCGCGACGTACTTGCCAAGGTTGAACGTCATTCTTAAGTTTGTCGATATCCAAGCCGTTAGGACCACGAAGAGGCTCTAACCAAGGACCACGGAAATCCCAGAAACGCATGGTTTCACCGCCGAAGATGATTTCGCCCGAAGGAGAACGCATCAAGTACTTACCTAAACCAGTAGGACCTTGAGAGGTTGCAATGTTTGCACCTAACTTTTGGTCACGAACAAGGTAGGTGAAAGCTTGAGATTGAGAAGCTTCAGCAGCAGTAGGTCCAAAGAATTCACTAGGATAAACTGTGTTGTTAAACCATACAAAGCAGGTAGCAATGAAAGCCATAAAGCTCAATGCACCAAGACTGTAAGAGAGATAAGCTTCACCAGACCAAACAAGGGCGCGACGAGCCCAACCGAAAGGCTTAGTAAGGATATGCCAAATACCGCCACTAATACAGATCAAACCGATCCAAATATGCCCACCAACTACATCTTCAAGATTGTCAACGCCAATAATGTTTCCTTCGCCGCCAAAGGGTGAATTGAAAACATAGCCAAAAATGACAACAGGATTAATCGTAGGGTTAGTAATCACACGTACATCTCCACCACCAGGTGCCCATGTATCGTAGAGACCACCAAAGAACATAGCCTTAAATACGAGTAGCAATGCACCGCAACCCAATATTATCAGGTGATACCCGATAATATTGGTCATTTGGTTCTTGTCTTTCCAGTCGTAACCAAAGAATGAAGAATAGTTTTCTAAGACTTCAGGGCCACGCAAGGCATGGTAGATTCCGCCAAAGCCAAGTACTGCCGAAGAAATAAGGTGTAAAACACCAACCACGAAGTATGGAAAAATATCTACAACTTCACCACCAGCACCAACGCCCCAGCCTTGAGTTGCCATGTGAGGAAGAAGGATAAAGCCTTGCTCGTACATTGGCTTTTCGGGAATAAAATGCGCGACTTCAAACAAAGTCATTGCGCCAGCCCAGAATACGATCAAACCAGCGTGAGCTACGTGAGCGCCCAGCAGTTTGCCAGAAAGGTTAATGAGTCTTGCGTTACCAGACCACCAAGCAAAGCCCGATGTATCCTGTGTACGTCCACCCACTCCAAGCGAGTTTAAGTTAATGGTCGTCGTCACGAGAGGTTATCTCCAGAAAGTTTTTTATAGGTTTAAAGTGCAAATAATTTTTAAGCTATCAGCTATCAGCTTGTTAACTGCTAACGTTTAGAAGTTTGATGAAATTCATCATAATCCAAAAACTAGTAGAACCGTACTGATTTCTGATAGCTAAATTTTGCAATTATCCTTAAAAAATTGCTTGCAATAAGCTGCAAGCAATTTTTTTAGCTTCAAATTTATAGTGCGTTACCGCGAGGCAATACTTCTTCAGGGAAGATAAATCTTTCAGCTGGTTGGTCTTGAGGAGCCATCCAAGCACGGATACCTTCATTCAAAAGCAAGTTCTTGGTGTAGAAAGTTTCAAATTCAGGATCTTCTGCGGCGCGAACTTCTTGAGATACGAAGTCATAGGCACGTAAGTTCAATGCTAGTCCTACAATACCAACGCTGCTGAACCATAGTCCAGTTACAGGCACGAATAGCATGAAGAAGTGCAACCAACGCTTGTTGGAGAAGGCAATACCGAAGATTTGGCTCCAGAAGCGGTTAGCGGTAACCATGGAGTAGGTTTCTTCGGACTGAGTTGGGTTAAAAGCTTTAAAAGTGTTTGCGCTAGTACCATCACCATCTTGGAACAATGTATTCTCAACAGTTGCACCGTGAATTGCACAGAGCAATGCGCCGCCAAGGATACCTGCTACGCCCATCATGTGGAAGGGATTCAGAGTCCAGTTGTGGAAACCTTGCAAGAATAAGATGAAGCGGAAGATACCAGCTACGCCGAAGGTTGGGCCAAAAAACCAACCAGATTGACCCAAGGGGTACATCAAAAATACGGATACGAATACGGCAATAGGGCCAGAGAATGCGATCGCATTATAAGGACGGATACCGACTAGACGAGCAATTTCAAACTGACGCAGCATGAAGCCGATCAACGCAAATGCACCGTGAAGTGCGAGGAATGTCCATAAGCCACCAATTTGACACCAACGAGTGAAGTCGCCTTGTGCTTCAGGGCCCCACAAAAGCAATAAGGAATGTCCAACACTTAAAGGTGGAGAAGATACTGCAACGGTCAAGATGTTGCAGCCTTCTAGGAAGCTAGAAGCTAAACCATGGCTATACCAAGATGATACAAAGGTGATGCCAGTAAACCAGCCACCAATAGATAAAAATGCGGTGGGGAATAGCAATAAGCCACTCCAACCAATAAATACAAATCTGTCGCGCTTTAGCCAATCGTCGATGACATCAAACCATCCTCTTTCGACTTGCTGCGACCTGCCCATAGCAATGGTCATAATCTTAAATCCTGCTTTAACTACGAGTATTTATATGGATTTTAAATCAGCTTAACACATCTTTACGTTTGCCTTCTTACAAAATACTTAAGAACTCCAAAGCCTGTCTAGGCAAGGTTTTTAGCTAAGCTCTTAAAGGATCTCCATCCGACAACAAATATTAAAAAAATGTTAAGGAGCTTTACAACTATCTCTTTGGAGATAGTTGCTAATAAATTAATATATTTAATTAACAATATAGCAGCACTAAATCCAGTGATTCTAAAAATGCTTTAAGGAGACAAGATTGATCTCGATCTTTATATTAATAGTCTAAGTATTTGTACTTATAGACATTAGGAAAAGATTTGTAATGAGTCTCATCAAAACAGGCGATCGAGATCGCAGCTTTATCTTAAAAAGCAGTGCAATATCATTGAAACAAGAATTTGCAGCCACAGGTAATAGCCATGATTAGACAAGTTGAACTTAAACAGCTAGAGCTTGATCATGATCACAGCCAAGTGCAGAAAAAGAGCTAACTACGGTCACTATTCTTTGTGAATCTCCCAAAACTGGTGTAAAGCAAAAGCTACCAAATCCATTTCTCCAAAATGGGACTCCAACATGTGCTGAGGGAACTGTAGCGCTAAATTAGCTGTCTCGCTAAACTAACTTAACCAAGAGGTTACCCGATGGATAACAATGTAAATTATCGCTATCGTGATTTTCAGAATCAATCGTTTCAGAATGAATTTCGTAAAGGCGAAGAAAAGGAAGCTGACTTTACAGGCTCAAGATTGAAAAGTTGTGATTTTCGAGGGGCAAATCTAGCGGGTGCTGATTTCTCGGAAACTGCGATCAGTCGAGATAAACAGAATTTCCAAAAGCAGATCACGCAAATGTCGCTGCATATCATTTTTGGCGTTCCCCTTGGATTAGCTGCGTGGACTTTAGGACAACTTGTTTTAGTTGGGTGTGGTGGTGAAGTCGCAAATCCCTATGGGTGGATCACAAATCCTTTTGTTTGGATATTTGCCTTTGCGACGGCTGCCGCAATGTCTCGAAGAAAGATCTTCTATGTATACATGGGACTAATTGGGTTAATGGTGATCGCTGCCATTAACTCTACAGCTTTGACGGTGGTCGGTATAGGTGTGATGATTGCCGCGTTTGTGATGTCTCTGTTTGGGCTATATCTGGGCTATAAAAAAGGGGCGATCGCAGTGGGTATGGTATGGATGGCAGTGGGAGTTTCGTCTGCAATTTCGGCTGGCTATAGCTGGATCAAACATCACGAAATTCACTATGCAATCTTATTTGCAGTACTTGCACTTTTGCCTGCTGTTTTGGCAACCAAGGCTTTTAATCTACATTTTACAAAAGTCAAAATGGCTGCAATGACTTCTTTTCGTGGAGCAAATTTAGAAAATGCGCGATTTGTAAATGCAAATTTAGAAAATTGTGATTTCTTAGATGCAAATCTGCAAGGTGTGGATTGGTATGGTGCAACTTTTAAGAATTGCAAGTTTCCTAAAGGTTTTTCTATGGATGTAAATGAGGCGATCGCTAAAAAGCCTGAAATTAATTCAGAGATTGAACAAATACCTGTAAATACTTAACCATGCGCAGAATTAGTGATTGGAATCATGATGGAAATCCCTGATGTTATCAAAGGAATACTAATCCTTGTCTTTGTATTCGTACCGATTGAGAAAGTATTAGCGGCTCATCACCAAAAACTATTACGTGAAGGTTGGTTCACGGATCTTTGTTACTATTTTTCAGGTTATTTCATTGGTCATGGCACAACAAAACTATTAATTGTATTTGTATTGATGAGCCAAGGATCAATACCGATATTGTCTAAATTCGTCGGTCAACAGCCCCTTATTTTGCAAGTAACTGCCGCTATATTCATTGGCGATTTGTGCTTTTATTTTATTCATCGACTATTGCATACTGTTCCTTGGTTATGGAAATTTCACGCAATCCATCATAGCTCTACTCATATTGATTGGCTTGCCACAGTACGTGTCCATCCTTTTGAGCAGATTTTGACGAAGGCTTGCCAAATGATTCCCCTTTACTTGCTAGGGTTTTCATCAGAGGCTTTGGCGATTTATATAATTTTTTCAAGCGCGATCGCCTTTTTTATCCATGCCAATGTTCGAGTGAAGTTTCCGATTTTAAAATGGATTATTGCTACACCAGAATTTCATAGTTGGCATCATGATCGCTATCCACAGAAAAGCGCTCAAAATCTAGCTGTACAGTTACCAATTCTTGATTATATATTTGGGACTTTGTACATGCCTGAGAATGAACAACCAAAACAATATGGAACCAAATTAAATACCACAACAAATTATTTTAATCATTTAATTTATCCGTTTAAAAATTGGCATAAGAAAAATGCAGACAAGTGATTTTCAGGAATTTGTCTCTAAGCGTAGATATTTGATACCCTTAGCCTTAGTTGGCTCATTACTAGTTGCTACTGCTGAGATTTTGAGCATCGTTGCATATCAACATCAAATGAGCTTGCCAGTGTATTTGCAAAGCTTTAGTACGCCGCAAATTTCTGTTGAGGAGTTGGCTAGTAGCAAACTCAGATCTGTAGTTTTAATTGATGTGCGATCGCCAGACGAATATGCAGAGGATCACATTGCTAATAGTGAGCTTGTGCCATTACCCGAAATTGAAGGTGAGGCAGGTATTCAAAGGGTTAAGAATATTGTGGAACGCTATGAAAAGAAGCATCAAGCTAAACCAACAGTAGTTTTGTACTGTACTTCGGGGATGAGATCAGTTAAAGCGAATAAGTATCTCAGCGATCGCGGCTATCAAGTGATAACTCTGACAGGCGGCATTACCGCATGGCGCAAACAATTTACGCGATCGCAGGATCTACAAGTTTTGCCAGCCAAATAAAAAAGCGCCATATTATGACGCTTCTCAGTTTTTTTCTTTTTAAGTCGGGATGATAGGATTCGAACCTACGGCATCCTGCTCCCAAAGCAGGCGCGCTACCAAGCTGCGCTACATCCCGTTGCGAATATCTATGTTACTACACAAAGCGCTAAATATACAAAATTATTTTTTATATTAAAATTTCAATGCAAGAATCTCCTTCAGAGCAAAGGGCGATCGCTATTTGAAGCAATGCAATAAGAGGCGATCGCTAAATGATCCAATTTTCTAACCCTAAACCAGAAATATTAATAAAATCCTTTGTGTTATTCGTAACTACCTGATCATGACGCGATCGCGCTACGGCAGCAATCATGGCATCTAGTTCGCCTGTAGGTTTACCAATTTGTCAATGTCTGGCTGGTTGCGCCATGCACCAAATATACGATTTAGTCTTGCTAGTCTTGCGCTTTTATCGCTGGGTTTGTCTACTTCAATTTCTAGTAATACTGTTCCATCAGGAATATTAACTATATCTAAAAGTTGAATCGTTTGTCCTGATTTAATGCCTTGAATTTGTAGTTTCATAGTTTTACAGCACCAGTAACGTATTGCTAGAGTAACAGTTTTGAATTGTTTGGGACAATACCTTTCCAATAACCACGTCATAAGGCGATCGCTATTTGATGGAAGTAAAACCGCGATGATCGCTTTAAATGATGTTAAACAAATGCTTGGTTTATGAGATTGCAGCTAAATCACTATTTGAATAAGTGCAGTAAAGGCGATCGCTTTTTTCTGAAGTATAATGACAACCGAGGTTATAGAGTAAACTTTCATAAATAATCCTATGAGTCAAGCCTTAAAAACATCTCTATTTCAAGAAGCTCTCAATGCCATAGATGCTTTGTCTTTAGACGATCAAGCTGCTTTAATTGACGTGTTGAATAATCGTTTGAAGTTGCGTCAACGGCAGCAAGTTGTTAAAGAAGTTCGAGAGGTTCAGCAGGAGTATCGTGAAGGTAAATTCAAATCTGGTTCTGTTGATGATTTTTTGGCGGAGTTGGATAGTTGAGAAATATTGATTGGACTGCTAAATCTCAGCGAGCTTTTAAACGTCTAATTCGCAAAAGTCCACAACTACGCCCTTTAATTGAAAAGACGTTGCGGCAACTAGCGGAAGATCCTTATCATCCAAGTTTGAGAACTCATAAACTGGTTGGAGATCTCTCAGATATTTGGGCTTGTTCTGTAGACTATAACCATCGCATTTTGTTTGAGTTTGTGCAAAAAGCTGAATCCGATCTGGATGCGATTTTATTGTTAAACATAGGCTCTCATGATGAGGTTTATTAAATTTAGCGATCGCAACTCAAATAACCACATCACAAGGCGATCGCCTAAATCTCAAAATCAAACTGCGATCACATCTCAACAACCATAAAGGCGATCACCTTTCTATGCTCTCGAAGTTGATAGAGGTATTGATTGTTTTCCTTATTTGAAGTCACAATTCATGAATATTTTGAAAAATACAGCTAAATTATTAATTTTTCAAAAAGGTTCTGCTTGATAACTAGTCACTGAAACTACATATTAAAGTCTCCTTACCTTCTAACAAAGCATAAAAATAGAGTTGCAGTACATCGTGCTGCAACTCTATTAACAAGTAAAAGCCTAAAAACTATTTTTTTCAGACTTGATAGTGGGCGTTGACAAGGTATCTTTGCTTGATTCAACAGGAGCAAAATTTTGTTGGCGAATAGGTGTAGTCAAAGCAATTAATGTCAACAAAGCGAAAATGAAACTTTTTGTGTCCATATTATTTAAATTAGATGTGACACAGCAAGAATATGAGGAGGAGCTAGATTGGTTAGAGAAATTGCAAATTTAGCGATAGCGCAATACAATCAAATTTGTACTTAGCTTTCAGAACTGAACGGCACTGGTTTCTAAAGAAGTGATAAATGGTTGTAAGGCTTATCCAGTAAGGATTTATGGTGATTGACTGCAAAACCGTGAAAAGCTTGACCAGAAATACTTTGAGCGACTCATCCCTCTTTAACAGTCCAGTGCCAACTGAACGAGAGTTGTTAAATTGATTAGGCATAAAGCTAATCTTTATTGCGTGGCAACAAAAGTGTGATAACTCCCCATACAAACACTCCAGCACCAACTAATAATTTGATTCCGTCGAAAGAATTGCTGCTAGACGAATATTGATTATTAGACAAGTAGTTATCCTGCTCCTCGGAATTAGACTTAGTCTCTGAATAATTCTCTGCTATATCTCGAATACGTTCACAGTTTTTACAAGTTTGATAACACCATGTTTGACTTGAGTCAACTTCCTCCCAATTTTCATTACAGTCATACTTATGCCCACAGAGTGTCTCACCAAATGAGTATGAATCCTGAGTTAAGTGAAGAATCTCATTTTTTGAAGCAATATATTTCATAAAAAACTTAGAAGATTACATAAAAAGTATACTATTACAAAATGTGTTTAATCTAATCCATTACCTATATCTTAGATTAGGTAAGTTATTGGATAAAAAAGCGGCGCATCGAGCCGCCTTTTTTATCTACATTTTCGCGAGTTCGAGCATTGTCTTGAAGACAATTTAGTAGGGTGCGTTAATGAAATGTAACGCAAATTTTTTTTGAAATGAATAAGCGATCACCACACTCATAAACCTGTCAGAAAGCAAGCGATTTTATCCATGAAATGAATGGGTGATCGCTTGAATGAAATTCGTACATATTTCAATTCAGATCGGAATCGAGATTGAGGCGATCGCGCCTAAACAAATACAGGCTCAGATTTCCGTGCTTCAGCATTTTCTTGATATCTGCCGCGAATCTGCACATACTCATCCTCCAACAGAAAATCTTTCACCTTCTCATAGTCACGCGCCGAATAAACCACCTGATACCCCTCAGTTGGGTCATAAAGTGTATAGCTTCCATCCATATCACCAATCAACATCAAAACATAGGGCAGATCAGAACTAGGATCAATCCACATTTCAATAAATTTCCAACTAGATAACTTCGCTTGGTTTTGTGCGTGGAATGACATGATATTCACCCTTAATAATTTTCATCTCTGCAAAATACAACGGCAATCGAGTCCCTTCTATAGTAAAGATTTCGGTGAATTAGGCGATCGCACCTTACTTTCACAGAGATTAAAGATGCGATCGCATTACATCTCAACGCTTAAGTTCTAAATCTGCTTGCAAAAAATCGATAAACTGCTGCGCAGTACGTCCCGATTGACCATTATGGCGAGTAGCCCATTGCAAGGCGCGAAAATTGAGATCATCATCTAGCAATTCAATACCTGCACGCTTTGCGAGGTGATGCACAATTTTGAGATAGATTTCTTGGTCGGCTTGCAGGAATGTCAGAGTTAAGCCAAAGCGATCGCTTAGAGATAACTTTTCCTGCATTGTGTCCCAAGGATTGACCTCTTTACCATCACTAAGATCTCTCAGGCTAGGGCGATCGCTAAAATATTCACGCAATAAATGACGACGATTGGAAGTTGCATAAACCAAAAGATTATTGGGTTGTGCAGAAAGATTTCCTTCCAGAACTACCTTGAGAGCCTTATAGTCTTCGCTCTCTTCCTCAAAGGACAAGTCATCGACAAAAATGATAAATTTCTGTGGAACTTGACGCAGAATCTCGGCAATAATGGGCAGATCTTTAAGATCATTTTTAGCAACTTCGACTAGACGTAAACCGCGATCGCGATAAGCATACATCAATGACTTAACCATCGAAGACTTGCCCGTGCCGCGACTGCCATAGAGCAAGGTATGCAACCCATGATAGCCAGCTAAAAAAGCTTCTGTATTCTTGTACAGAGTCTGTCTTTGTGACTCGTAGCCGATTAGATCGGATAGCTGAACCAAATCAGGATAGGCAATCCCCTCAAGATGACCTTTGCACCAACGGAATGCATCGTAATCAGTAAATATCCCTGTGCCTGAATGTTTGTAATAATTGGCTAACTCTGGCAGGAGTTGCGTCCAGTCATCGGTGGATTGAAATTTGAGAATCAGCGATCGCTTAACTTCCGAAAGTCTCGATATATTACTTTCTGACAATTGCAAGGTCACAGGGCGATCGCCAAAAGATTCTATACAATCAACTAGCTTATCTCCGCCCCAAAGACTTATCTCTTCTAGGACTTGGAGATCATGCTTGGCGGCAGCGACCAATGATTGAGATAACAACTTAAATTCTGTGGTTTGAGCTTGCTGACTAAAGGGATTGTCAGAAGTCAAAATTTGCGAAATCAGATAGTCTCGCCAGTTGTAGCCTGTTGATGCGATCGCGCGGAACCATCTTCCATAGGCAAATAAATAGCTAAGTCTCCGTGAGCTATTCTCATGACCATCTAAAGCGAAGTTGGCAAGGCTATGCAATAACTTTACATAGGCTTCCCATGCTTCTTGCTCCAAAACATTTTGGTAAAGCAATAATGAGGCGATTCTCACTTGCTTTGTATAAATCGATTGCCGCGTCTCTTCAAGCATATCTACATCAAGTTAATTTCGCGAGGAATGCACTTCACAAATAAGCAAAGAACTCTTCCCATGTTATCCCTTGTTGGAGATAGTTAGGCTGATTTGGCTTATAGGGTGCGGCGAGGCGATCGATGCTCAATATTTCGGCGCGATCGCTAATCACTGGCACATCGGGATCAAAGGCTGTTGATCGCATCAAGGAGCTTGAAAAGCCTTTAAAAATCATTACTTCATCAAGTTCATCATCAATTTTTAGCTTGACCAGTAAAACTTCTTGAGGATGGTTACTACTATATATTTCTAATTGTTGACCTTGATTTGCAGGCATAATACAAATGATTTTTATTTAATGATTTTTATTTTAAGTTTAGGTTAGGCGGTGCAGATTTCTAGAATATATTAGGAACTCAGCCTGTAGTGATACTGTCAACAAAATAAAGTAATTTCAAAGTTTTTAGCATATGTGGAAACCTCTATCTCCCAAGTTTGTGATCCATGCTTTACCGATCGCCATTCTGACCTTACCTTTAGTAAGCTTTTCAGCGATCGCTCAAAACACTTTTGGACTTACTGGAGAGGATGGCAATCGCGGTCGAGATGGGCGCAATGGCAGAGATGGTCAAGACATCAAAATTGTTGGTGATGGGAAACCTGCTGCTTATAATCTCACGGGGACAATAGGTGAAGATGCTGAAGATGGAATTGCAGGGCGATCGGCTAGTAGTTGTGAGCAGCCTCGTCGGCCTCAATTCTCTCTAATAGGTGCATCTGGTGGTAGTGGGGGCATCGGCGGTAATGGCGGTAATGGTGGACGTGGGGGCAATGCCACTATTTTTTACACTGATATTGCAGCGCTCCAGATGCTCGAAATCCGTAACAATGGCGGAAAGGGTGGGCGTAATGGACGCGGCGCTCTCGGCGGCAAGGGTTGTGACTGCCAAGAAACTTCTTGGACAATTACAACCTGTACTACAGAAATTGAGCGCAGATCGGCAAAAGATGCCAATGCTGATTGGCAACATTATTCTAGCCATTCGAGAGTTTGCTCCACATCAGGCGGCGAATTCATAAGTGATGTCGTGGGAAATATTTTGCAAAATACTTTTTCATCTTCAAAAACTCCTAGTGATGATGGTAATTGGGTCTATCGCAGTAGAAAGGAACAATCCAGTAGCGCTTCTTATTCTTGTCAAAGTGGTCGCGATGGACTGACAAGTAACAACGGTCTTGAAGGAAAAACTGGCACCTATGGAAAAATTACGCTTGTACCACGTTTAGATATCCCTGCGGAAATTACAAGCGATCGCACCGCCCTAGGAGTAGCGATCGGCAAAAAAGTGGGACTCATCAAAAACATTTGGGTTGAGAGAAGTGGCTTGACACGCATACTCCGTGCTAGCTCTGATGTGCCAGATACATACACCTATCTCAAAGATACGGCACGGCTTTTTTATCGATTTGATTGGGCGGCAAAAGAAACTCCTGCGGCTTTAGGAGTTGATCGAGTCGAAATTGGGGCAAAGGTAAATGTCCTCAATGAGAATGCAGAGCTTGAATACCAACTACCAGGAACATTGGAATATCAAGTTATTCCTGAGAATAATCTTCAAGTGGTAAAGATTACAGGCGGATTTAATCCAGATCGTGTTAGTTCTTTCCAATTGCAAAAAATCTCAGGTGTTGGCACTGACAATCAATTAATACTTAGCGATCGCGGGAATGTACGCGAATTGCTCAAAGAGACACAAATCGAAGTGGAATGTTTTAGTAAGCAATCGGCAACTGGTGTAGTCGCTGGCGATTATGTTAAACGGCGCAAAGTTACTTTCAAAATTCCACCAAAACTAGAGCCTAATGAGGGAGCGAAAGTTAATGGCAATAGTTACACTTTGCCTGTTGGTCGTTATTGCTCACCTTGGCTAAAAGCTGATTACAATGCAGCCTATGGAATTGTGATCAATCAAACCACCAAGAGCGGTGCAAAATATAACCAAAGTATCGACTCTGCTTTTGTCGTTGGGAAAAACTAATGGTTGTTGGTGCAGGAATTATATAGCAATAACCCCAAAAGATGAGTAGCGGCGCGAAGCGCCGCTACTCATCTTTTGGGGTTTGATTAGTCCTAGCTATCTCTTACGTTGCTATAGATTCGATTGATAGTTTGAACGATTTAACATTGCCTATAGCACTGTTAATCTTAAGTTGAGTATTTTTAATGCCCCTTCTATGAGATTCTGGTATCAATACAGACTATGCACAATCTGCAAAAATGCTTATGAGTTCGATTCGTGTTGTCCTGATTGAAGACCATGACCTGACCCGTATGGGCATGAAGATCGCCTTGCAACAGCAGGGAGAGCTCGTGTTTGTTGGCGAAGCTGCCACGGGCGCAGAGGGTGTGTCTCTGGTAAATAGCCAACATCCAGATGTAGCGATCGTTGATTTGGGCTTGCCTGATATGGATGGCGTAGAAGTAACTCGCCAAATCAAGGCAGCGGCTACTGATGCAGGACGTGCCACTAAAGTTTTAATTTTGACGCTGACCGATAGCCAAGAAACCGTATTAGCCGCTTTTGCCGCTGGAGCAGATTCCTACTGCATCAAAGATATTAGCTCCGAAAATCTAGTGCAAGCGCTGAAGCTAACTGCCGAGGGCAACTCATGGATCGATCCTGCGATCGCAAGTATTGTCTTGCAGCAGGTACGTCGCCGTGAAGCAACCGTAGAAATTGATGCTGCTGAGGCAGACTACAAGCAAGTCCTTGCCGCTACGCCATTAACTGAGCGTGAGCTAGAAGTGCTATCTGAGATTGTCAATGGCAATAGCAATGCCGAGATTGCTGAGCGCCTTTACATCACAGTGGGCACTGTCAAAACCCATGTACGCAATATTTTGAACAAGCTATGCGCTGATGATCGCACTCAAGCCGCCGTCCGTGCTCTCAGAGCAGGACTAGTTAAATAAAAGATAAGGCGGCGCGATGCGCCGCCTTATCTTTTATTTATAAAAATTTATCTTAATTAAACCATTCAGGTTTTATATATGGATGTATAGATTTCAAGGTGCATCCATGATCTTCTCGCTTTTGAGTGGTGTTGCCAGAGTATTAAATTTCGTTTCGGCTAAGTTAACAGACTTAGCCAATTTAATATCAAGGCGATCGCAGTCAAGCAAATACCCGCTGTTGCCTCAGAATGATCCCGCAACTACTCAGCGTCAAGCATCTCTAAATCAATCTAGGCAACTCTATCAATATAACTACACCTATATTGAGTCATTGCCAATGGTAGAGAAGGTTCCCAAGAATGAGAGATTTTCTCTATCTTGGGGATTATTAGTTGGGAAGGTAGTGGTCAAAGTTTTGTTAAATGATCGAGCTAATCCTTCGGCATTCATTGACAAAGAGAAATCTAAAGCACAACAACTAGACTTCTCAAAACGTTTGCTTGAAGCTAGCATGTCTCAGTCTGAAAATGCATTAATAGAACTATTGTCCGAATTGCCAACAATTCTTGAAGATGAGCCAATTGATTTAGAAGGGTCAAACATTCAAGAATACAACAATCTTTTTTGGATTATTCCTCTACCTGCAATCAGTCAAAATTTTAAGAGCAATTCAGAATTTGCAAGGTTACGCGTTGCTGGCTTTAATCCTCTAGTGATTCAAAAGGTTAAGGCTTTGGATGCCAAATTCCCCTTGACTGAGGCGCAATTCCAGAAGGTTTTGGCTGGTGATTCTTTAGCTGCGGCAGGAGCAGAAGGGCGTTTGTATTTGGCTGATTATGTAGAACTAACCGCGATCGCAGGCGGCACTTTCCCTAAATCAGAACAGAAATATATCAACGCACCTTTAGCTCTATTTGCGATTCCTAAAGGGAAAAAGAGCCTGACTCCGATCGCCATTCAACTAGGACAAGATCCGAATACTAATCCCATCTTTGTCTGTCAAGCTGGTGATGAGCCAAACTGGATGCTAGCAAAAACTGTTGTCCAAATTGCCGATGCTAATTACCATGAACTAATTAGTCATTTGGGTAGAACTCATCTATTTATCGAGCCTTTTGCGATCGCTACTAATCGCCAACTCGCCAGTAATCATCCTCTATATGTTTTACTAAAGCCACATTTTCAAGGGACTTTAGCGATTAATGATGCGGCTCAGTCAGGACTGATTAATGCAGGTGGAACCATTGATAGTCTATTAGCAGGCACGATTACTTCGTCTCGCGCACTTTCAGTTCAGGGTGTAAAAACCTATAACTTTGATGAGGCGATATTGCCTGTAGCTTTGAAGAAGAGAGGAGTTGATGATCCAAACCTATTGCCAGACTATCCCTATCGCGATGATGCTTTGTTAGTTTGGGATGCTATTTCAACTTGGGTTAAAAGCTATCTATCGATCTATTACTTCAATGACAATGATGTGATTAGAGATTCGGAACTGCAAGCTTGGGCACAGGAAATCATTTCTGACAATGGTGGTCGCGTAACTAGTTTCGGACAGAGTGGACAGATTCGCACTTTTGATTATTTAGTCAATGCTGTAACTCTACTAATCTTTACTGGTAGTGCTCAACATGCGGCGGTGAACTTCCCCCAAGGCGACTTGATGGTTTATGCTCCCGCATTTCCTCTAGCTGGCTATACCCCTGCACCAACTTCAACCACAGGTGCAAGCGAGGCAGATTTCTTTGCAATGTTGCCTCCTATCGATCAGGCTAAGAGCCAATTGACGATGACTTATATTCTTGGTTCGGTCTATTACACGACCTTGGGTGAGTATGGGCCTAGTTATTTCAATGACGATCGCATTAAGCAGCCCCTACTCGATTTCCAAGATCAGTTAAAGGCGATCGAGTCAACAATCAAGTCTCGTAATGAAAAACGAGTTACGGACTATAACTATTTGAGACCATCACGGATTCCTCAAAGTATTAATATCTAAAATCTGAACCAGAATAAATTTTTTGAAAGTTTTATTCTGGTTCAGATTTTAGTAAAAAGCGTTGTAGCAACGTGATATATACCTAAAACTAATAGGCTTCAATGATAGAAAAGCTCAGCAAAAAACGCTATTCCACAAACCTGTTTGATATCACGCAGGATATTATTGGTGCACTGCCACTGAAATTGGTTGAGCAATGGTTGAGCAGCGAACAAACCTATGAGGATGCGTTACAAATACTTAAGAGTCACAAAGTCCAAGGATATAGTGTATCTTCTGACTCAGTTGGACTAACTAAGCTGACTCAGCAAAAGGGATTATTAGAGATTCTGGCTATCATCAACCAGCCGAAAAAGATTTTACATGGCTATGGGAAAGCGATCGGAGGAGAAAGTGTAGGGATTTGGGCAGCGGACAATACACAAATGTTCTATCCAGATTCCCTTAGTGCATCTACCCTTGTTTCCACACTCCTAACGATCCAAGATGCGATCGCTAACAGTTGTCAAATCAAAATTGGGATTGGGGCTCATTATGGTAATTTCTATTCGATTAGTGGTGGTTTGTATGGAGCAGAAGCAGATGAGATCGAAGAAATTGCTGAGAATCATACCTGTGGTGGAGAGATCTTAATCAGTCAAGCCATATGCGATCGCCTGCCAGCAAATCACAACTTCACTATTGAGAAACGTGATGATTTAGTAACTGAAATTGGCAATATTTATCGAGTATTGGATGGCGAGAGATTATCAGGATTACAGCCAAACGATCAACGTTATCCAATCCCCTATTCTGAAGATTTTTATGCCGATTTATTGGAATATGAAATTCGACTAACCGACCAAGATTTTGCTCATGCATTGGTAGATAAGTATATTCAAAACAAAGTAGTAGTAATGATCGAGAGTAAAAATGAATTAGTGGAAGCCCATGAAGTTTCCATGTTTAATCAACTCTCATTCTCAGCATTAATGAAAGATATTGGCTTGCGACTGCTAAACGCAACATCTGGCACGGAAATTAAAGTGGTTAGCTCGTTAGGAATTTACGCTTTTGATGATGCGATCGCGGCGGTAAAATTTGCCCAAACATTTCGCCAAGAGTTCGCAGCACAAGATATCACTTGTCGGATAGGAATTGATCGAGGCGAAGTTCTTATTTTTAATCTACCATTTGGCACTAGAGATATAGCGGGAAACCCTGTTAATGTAGCTTCCAAGATGGCTCAAGACAAAGGCAAATTTGGCAAACTATATTTGAGTACATCGATGCGTGCTCTAGTAGATGTGAGTGGATTTAAAGAAATTAAGTACAGTATTTCTGGAGTAGAGCTAACTTCCTATGAAGGGTAATTCAACCAAAATCTTCTGTAAGACGATGCTTAGTATAAATGGCAATGCTGCTAATACAAAGCAAAGGTGTCAACCAATCACCCCACAGTACATATAGAGTTTTTGTGTCTCTTAAATAAACTGTTTCCATATGTGTTTCATAAGTATTCACGTCTGACAGCCAAATTGTGCGCCCATTAGGGTCAACAAAGCCAGAATAGCCAGTATTAGTAGCTCTAACTGCCCAGCGATCGCTTTCAATTGCTCTTGCCACATCTTGAGCATGGTGTTGCGCCGACATATAGGAAGCAAAGTGGGAATTGTTTGAAGCAGATAAAATTAACCTACCACCTGCGGCGGTTTGAAAACGGAAAGTGGCGGGATATGCCGACTCATAGCAAATGCCGACAATGAAACGTCCCCACGGCGTATCAACGAGTTGTTCGCTCGATCCTGCATCGACTTCGCCTCTAAGCGGCGATAAGCGTTTAATCAGACTTCCTAATATTGGCTTAAAGGGAATATATTCTCCCACTGGGACAAGCCGCACTTTGTCATATTGACCGAGAATCTTATCTGAGCCATCAATCAAAAATAGACTATTAGTATAATTATTTGGATCTTCGGCATTGGGATTGCGAGTTGTGCCGAAACCTCCCAGCCAGACAGGAACGCGATATTTCTTCACAGCAAGATCAAACGGCTCGCGACGGGCATCATAATTTGGATAGAGAAAAGAAATCGCAGTTTCAGGCGTAACGATCATCTCAGCCCCTGACTGAGCCAGCTTTTCATAGCCTTTAGTGTAGTTATTAACTGCGATCTCCCATCCTCTCGGTTTGACCGTGAGCGCATTAGGGAAATTCCCCTGAATGATTCCTGCTTTGATCGCTTGCCTATTGCTACTTGCCATGCGATCGCCTTGCATTTCCCACAAACCATAACCCGCGATCGCAATTAGCAAAGAAATCGCCGCGATCGCATAGCGTCGTCTTTCAGCCCAAGTTCTATGTAAAAGAATTTCGGCAAATAATCCATTAATAGCCACAATTGCCGCAGTCATAGTCTGCTGCCCAGAGATACGGCTAATTTGTAGCAATAGCAAATCATGGGGACTCTGGGTAAACCCTAGCGCCGTCCAATAAAGTGGTCCCCAACTCCACACGGTTTCTAGTCCGCTAAACATCGCACAAGCAATAACTACCCGACTAGTTACATTGAGCTTCTGCGTGAACAATGACATTCCCGCAGCCCATAAGCCTGACAATACCGCACCCCAGCTCGTAATCAACAACCAAACCAATGTGGCAATCCAAAAACTTGTCCACCAAGGCACGCCCATCCATTCCATCGGATGCACCGTCGTAATCCAAAATAACGCCATACCGTGATAGCAAAATCCCCACATCGCCCCCATTGCGATCGCCTCTTTGACTTTCAGCTTTTGAGCCAGCATCCAAAGTGGGATTAGGGCGATCCATGCTAGCCACCATTGACTAAATGGGTCAGGTGTGAGTCCCATCAGTACCCCACCTAGAGCGGCAAACAGGAGATTTTGCAAATTTCGCATAGAAACGCCAAATAATCTTTGTACTGTAATTCTACAATTTTCTCATTTATTCCTGAATAGCAGTCTGCTACAATGCGATCGCATTTATTAAAGCAATAAAAAATCCTCAGAAGATCAAGAGTAACTTTACATGACTGATCCTAAATCCGACCTACTAGATAAAATACGTCAACAGTTTGACAGTAGCCCATATCCTAGAATCCCTCTTGAAAAGTCGCCGAAAGACAATCCTAATGAGCTATATATTCACAATTTAGTAACTTCTTTCTACTTAAGAGATCAAAAAGTTATAGATACTAAAGGGAAAGTGATTCTAGATGCAGGATGTGGCTCAGGATATAAATCTCTAGTTCTAGCAGAAGCAAACCCAGGAGCAAAAATAGTTGGAGTAGATATATCCGCCGAGTCAATTAAGTTAGCAGAACAACGTTTAGAACATAATGAGTTTGACAATGTAGAATTTATTGTCGCATCACTCGAAGAATTACCATCTTTAGGCTATCAATTTGATTATATAAATTGCGATGAATTGCTATATCTTTTTCCTGAACCTGCGACTGCCCTAAAGTCTATGCAATCAGTCTTAAAACCTGATGGCATCATTCGCAGCAATTTACATAGTTCCATTCAGCGAACTAGCTTTTTTCGCGCTCAAAAAATGTTTGGAATGATGGGATTGTTGGATGGAAATCCAGAAGATCTAGAGATCGAGATTGTTGTTGAGACGATGCAAGCTTTACAAGATAATGTTTTGCTAAAATCTCAAACTTGGAATCCTAAATACTCGGCACAAGAAAGTAAACAAGATATTCTGATGAATCACCTATTCCAAGGGGATAAGGGTTATACGATCGCCGATCTATTTACTTCGCTGAAGTTAGCTGATCTAGAATTTATCAGTATGGTGAATTGGCGCGAATGGGATTTTAGAGATTTATTTAAAGAAGCAAATAATTTACCTGTCTTTTTGGAGATGAGTTTACCAGATTTATCGATTGAAGATCGGTTGCAAATGTATGAATTACTCCATCCAATTCATCGGTTATTAGATTTTTGGTGTGGTCATCCTCAACAAATTCAAACCTTTGTTCCTTTTAGTGAATGGAGTGATACCGATTGGCAGACAGCGAAAGTCTGTCTACATCCTCAATTAAATACTTCCAATTTTAAAAAGGATCTAGTTACTTGTATTACTGATTGTGGGATTTTTAGTCTTAATCAGTATCTATCAACTCATATGCAAGTTGTCACGATTGATAGCTCAATGGCTACTTGCCTGTTGCCTCTATTGGATGCACCACAGACCATGATCTCTTTGGTTGAGCGTTGGAAAAAGTTTAGACCTGTAGATCCTGTAACTTTGCAGCCTATAGATCAGCAGAAAGCTTTTCAGTTAGTCCAAAATACAGTACAGTCCCTAGAAAGCTTGGACTACCTCATGCTAGAACTTCAAGCTCACTAAATATTTATCTTATATTTTTTTACAAAGGATTTAGTCATGAAATTAGCCTCTGATCCTAGCGATCTCTATCTTGAATATATTTTCAGACACTATCCTGATCTTGATGCCAACATTTTGTCATCAGTTGAAGAGATTTTCAAAAATACTAACTGGGATAGTCCTGAGACTTCTCTGGATTGGAATAACTTAGCTGTTATCGATTTAATTGAAGCAGAGCAATCGGAAGATGTAGAGGAAAGAGCTAGCCTACTTCAGACTGCAATGCAGAAGTTAGAAAGAGGGTTTAGCCTCAATCAAAGTCCACATTGTGCTGCTCACTATGTAATTATTCAAAGTATGTTGGCAGAAAATGACAAGGCAATCCAGCTAGCTCTAAATACTGCCATTAATGTATTGCAACCTATTTATACATCTTCTCAAAGCATTGCCATAGGGTTAGTTTATTTACCTACATCTGCTAGAGAGTCTCTAGAGTTTGAATTGATTCTCAATGCCAATAATGGTTATGATCAAATCTTAATGTTGCTAGCGGAAGCTTTAAAGCGATCGCAGTTTGTATTTTACAACGCCTCTGGAATTCGATTCTTGCGCTTGGCTAATCAGCTTTTTGCAGATAGTCCCACTGTACACTTAATGCTGGGCATTGCCGAATTGATGAGTCGTCAGGTTGAAGGAATTATCCATTTACACCATGCTAGACGACTGGCTCCAGATTATGCTCCAATCTTACAAGCACTTCATCTGGGCTATCGCAGTATTGGTGATTTAAATACCGCTAAGTATTGGCTAGAAGCAGCGCATGACATTTGTTTACAGCAAAATAGCGATGCGGCGGCATGGCAATGGACTAAGCTCCCTGTGGACAGTGAGATCGCCTATGTTGCTTTTGATGAAGATTTAGTCTTAGCGGTAGAGCCAAACTTTCGCAGCATTGTCACCAGTGTTTTAGTTGCTCAAGGTGACTGGTTTGAGCAGGAAATTGAGTTTTGGCGCAATGGGATTCAGGCAGGAATGACGGTGATTGATGTCGGGGCAAATGCTGGGGTATATACATTCAGCTCGGCTCGAAGGGTCGGCTCAACGGGTTTAGTCTTGGCTGTAGAACCATTTTCTCAGTGTGTAGCGTACCTCAGTGAAACTTGCCGAGTTAATCAGCTAGATTGGGTAAAGGTCTGTGCAGGAGCCGCAAGCGATCGCATTGGCACTGCGAAATTATCACTTAGTTCTGCGAGTGAGCTTAATGAACTAATTTCTGAAGAGGAAGGACGCACTAGAGATGCCAGTAGCTTTGAAGAAGTTGAGTGTTTTACCTTGGATAGTCTTATTGAGCAATATGGCGTGAGTCGAGTTGATTTTCTCAAGATTGATGCTGAGGGACATGAACTACAAGTTCTGAGAGGGTGCGATCACATTCTCACTGAGTTTGCACCGATCATCCTCTATGAAAATATTGCGGGACATCAAGGCAGTAACTTACCTGTCGCAGATTATTTGAGAAGCATCGGTTATAAACTGTTTCGGTATCAGCCATATTTACAGAAGCTAATTCCTGTTGATGTAAATGCTGACTTTCAGGGTAGCCTGAATATCATCGCTTTACCTCAGAAAAGCATTGTGCAATAAGCGGAATGAAAACTGACAAACTTTTTTATCGAATCTTTCTATCTCAACCTGATTTAATCTCAGAGTTAGTGCCTGATATTCCTGCAAACTGCGAATTTGACTACAGTGCGCCAGTAGTTAAAGAGACGGAACTTCGACTAGATGGATTGCTCACTCCGATTTCTGATGATCTGAGCTTGCCATTGGTATTTTTAGAAGCGCAAATGCAAAGTGACGCTGACTTTTATAGTCGGTTCTTTGCAGGAATATTTCTTTACTTACGACAGTATAAAGTTACTAGACCTTGGCGCGGATTAGTAATCTTGCGCCGCCGTAGTCAAGATTTAGGTACTGAGTCACCTTATCAGATTTTGCTAGATACTTGGGTGCATCGACTCTACTTAGAAGATCTAATTGATGAGGTAGATTTAAGTCCAAATTTATCTTTGCTGCGGCTTTTGGTTGTTTCAGAGCAAGAAACACCTGACTCAGCTCAGGCGGTATTGAGAAATAGCAATACTCCAGCAGAGTTTCGGATGCGCCTGGACTTGGTAGAGGCTATACCAATAAATAAATTTCCACAATTGAGTATCGAAGAGGTAAGACTGATGCTAAATCTTAAAGAAGCGGATGTAACTCAAACACGTTTTTACCAAGAAGTTTTCCAAATTGGTCAGCAGAGCGGGGGGGAAATTGGTCGAAAAATTGGTCGCCAAGAAGAAGAAATTGAAATAGTGCTACGTCTTCTTAACCGACGTTGTGGGAAACTCTCGATCACACAACAAGAAAAAGTGCGATCGCTACCAATTACTGACATCGAGAATCTTGCTGAGGCTTTGCTAGATTTTAAGGGCATGGCTGATTTGGAGATTTGGTTAGATGGCATGGCTACAGTCGAAATAAATCTGCGATCGCAATCTTGATCTCGTCATCAAATAAATTGCGATCGCACCGTTAATTTAGTTAGCCAACAATAAATTCAACAAATAATCAACCAAAAAATCAGGCTGAGACTCTGAAATCTGCAATCTACTCATTGGCATGAATTCTTTGAATATTGGTTCAATCAAAGGACTAGATGCAAAAATAAAGCCGTCGCAAGAAGTGGTTTCATAATCAAAATCGGAAGATATTTCAACTCTATAATCGAAATTTTTGAGCTGATTGATTACCTCAAGATGCAATTGTTGGGAATGAGTTGAAACAAAGAGATAATCGATGGTTTTACTCTCTAAAGATTTGACGCAATCATTGAGCATTTCTACTTCATAGCCTTGCACATCAGAATGAAGAATAGTAACTTTCTCGATACCTTTTTCTGCTAAATATTGATCAACACTAAAATGATTATGTCCAACAAAAGCCTGAATAAATTCGCCAGTGAATCCATTTAGCTCGAAATTATGCTTTCCTGCATTCAGATTTTGTAATTCTGGTTCTACTAGATGTACATTAGCATCGGGATGAGCCAACTTTAGCCACATAGAATAATGCCCCCAGTAAGCACCGAGTTCAAGCATGAGGGGCGAAGTCGGAAGATGTTTTAGTACTTCTTGGAAGACAAACTCTTCAAGCGGTTCATGAACGCCGCGATTTATGACAAGAATTGAACTAAAGTCTCCATAATAGGCATGAGGACCCATGACTGGAACCATTAATCCATTATGAAGATAAACATAACCGCATTCCACAAAGCCAGCGCGAGGGTCTCTCTGAATAACAAGGTTCAGTGGATCTGAGACGACCTCTCTAAATCTCCCTAAAAAATCACTACTATCAGCCTTTAGTTGCATTTGTATTGCCTCTGTCAAAATTAAAAGCTCCTGTTGTAGTTTATATACTATTCATTATTAATGGCTTTTGCCATCAGTAACAACTCGGATAAATCTTATTTTAGGTTGCACAAGACTGCGTATAAATTTCCCACATTTGTTCATAAGCAGATTCCATATCTCTAGTAAACTGCTCAGCATTCCACAGTTACTACAATCATTAAATAGATTAAATTCAGCTACTCTAGTACAGCCTTCAAATCCAACTTCTGCTAAATACAAGCACAAGATGTCGAAATCAAAGCCGACTTTGTGAACATCAAACTGATTTATCTGTCCACCAAACATAATTCGCATGAGGTGCATTCGCGCCATTACATCGGGTGCGACCTTCATTTGGCACCTTCTCAAATCATCAAAATCTTTGCCCAGTAAAGCTTTCATCGAATTGACTCAAAGGTTATTCCCTGAGTTAGGGGAATTCAGGATCTATGCGTAGCAAGGGGTTATCAAGTGGAGGTCGCACCCATTACATCAATGTCAGGTCGGGAATAGAGCCAACTTAAAATCCTTAGATCAGGGACACTAATCATAAGTTGCCCACCTTTTTTGAGGACTCTATGCCACTCCGCTAGTGTAAATATCATTTCATTATGAAGAGAATGATAGAAATGTTCTAGAACGTGGCTAGCATAAATCGCATCAATTGACTCATCTTCAAACTGACTTAAGTCTCCAGCATCGCCAACATAATCTACTTCTGGACGACTTTCAACGTCAAAAATTTTCCAGTCAGGATGAGCTTCTTGTCCACCAATATGTAATTTCACTGATTTTTTCTAAATGCATAAAGATCTTAGTAAGTTATAACGCAAAGAGAGTCTCCGAAACTATTTGAGCAGGAAGTAAAAAGATAGTTTACTGAAGTTACTGGCAATGCTAGAATTGCCACAGTAATAATCTGACGAGTCAATACAGCAATGTTGCATTTTCTTTGGTGTGATTACCACATGAGCGAAGAAAGCTATAAACATTATGAATCCTCTAGTCTAGAGATCGCTAAGTGGGGAGAATACTATCTAAGCCAAAAAATTGCTTTTCATCAGTCAAGTTGGCTAGCAGGAAGAGTAACCACGTCCCCAGACGATATACTAATTGGACAACCTACATGGGATAGTCGAACCCCTATAGATAAATCTAAAAATGGAAAGGTTTTGCGTAACTGGGTTAAGGACAACGCTCTAAGTTCTTCTGACGATTGCCATCCCAACACTTACCTATTTACACCTTGGGTACCAGAGTTCCCATCCGTGTGGCTGGAAAATATGCCATATATCGAATCTCAACTTCTGGCTGGGCGAAAGATATTTGCACTATGTGGAGACATTTGGATTAAGCGTACGTTAGAGAAAAATGACAACTCTATTCAGTCTAAGGTTAAAGATAAACTGATACATTGCAATATGGGACTTGCAGCCCAAAATTTACCTGTGGTTAAAAAGAGATTTAATTTAATTGGCGAACGTCAACTCTTACATATTAGTAACTTAGATGTTTACAAAGGATTTGATCTCACATGCCAAACGTTACAAAATATTGACGCTATTCTTCATGTAGCCAGTTACAACATTGACAGTCCTATCGGATTATTGGAAATAGACTCAAATCCGAAATATGTTTTCAACTTTATAGGTAGTGTAGATAATAGTGATCCTGAATTTAACGATTGGGTTGTAGAAAATTGTGATTTTTATATTCATACAGCTAGGATGGATGCCCAATCTACAACAATTCTAGAAAACTGCGCTAGAGGATTAATTCCACTTATAACGCCTGAGAGTGGATTCTCCAGTCCATATGCAATTTATTTGACTCAAGATCCTGTAGAAAACCAGAAAATTGTGGAATGGGCGTTAAATCTACCCGAATCAGAATTGTTATTCCGTAGCGAGAAACTAAGAGAGCAGATATTTAGAGAACATAATTGGGAAGGGATTTTTAACAAGATATGGGATGAAATAATCATGGATATCAATCAGAGGAAACTTAATGAATCTACCTAACCCCAAAGCAGACCAGCATATATATCTCGAGCGTTCGGAATTGCTAGAGATTGAGCAAAAGATCCGTGTACAAAGACATGTTGAAAGATATGCTTTGTTACGTCAGTTTGCAAAGGGCGTAGTATGTGATGCTGCTTGTGGTTGTGGCTATGGTAGCTACTTACTTTCTACAAATCCTGATGTTAAATCCACAATTGGCGTTGATTCTAATTCGGACATTATTGATTTCGCATCAAAAGAATATGAAAGTGAAAAAGTTAAGTTCTACCAAGCAGATATTTCAGAATGGGTATCACCAAAGAAAATCGACATGCTAATTTCTGTAGAGACAATTGAGCATATTGCTGACAAATACACATTATCAAAATTTTGCGATCGCAATGGCATCGATCATGCGATCCTAACGTATCCATCAAAAAAGACTACTCATTATAACCCATATCATTTATATGATTTTAAGTTGCAGGACATTTTAGATGTTTTTAGTGGATTTACATGTTATCGCCACTTCAATTGGGAGTACGAATTCGATGTGGTTTTCTTAATTAGAAATCCATACACGCATTGATGGGGCTAAAGATGCAGTAGGCAATAAAGGTAAACACAAGGTACATTATTTTCCAAAATGAAATACTCTCTTCTCTTCCCACATTTGTTCATAAGCTGATTCCATATCTCTAGTAAACTGCTCAGCATTCCACAAAGGCGAAGTTTTACGAGATTCTTTTAATTTCCAAAATACTTGCTTTCTCAAATCTTCATCAGTACCTAGTCGAATACCCCAATCTATATACTCTTGATCATTCCAAGCAATTCCCTCTACAACTCCTGCATTCATCATCATGGTATAGCTATTACGCGCAGCAAATTGTTCTCCAACTTTGGTAACTAGAGGAATACACATCCATAGAGCTTCCATAGTAGTAGTTGCGCCATTGTATGGATAGGTATCTAAAATTACGTCAGCAATTCCCAGATTTGCTCGATGCTCGGCTTCTCCGCCAACCATTGGTAAAAAACGGAGTTGATCGCTATTAACCCCTTCTTCTGTTGCTATTTTTTTAAAAAAGCTTTGGATACTTTCTTGATCTGAAAGTCCTTTGATTAGTAAAAAGCTATTAGGTACTGATTTAATAATCTGCATTTGAAGTCTTACCGTATCAGGATGTCTTTTATATCCTGATTGGGCTGAGAGATAAATAATCGAATCTTCAGGGATATCAATTTGATCACGGTGGAGAGTTGGGAACAAAACTTCAAATCCATCTACTGCGATATAAGTACTAGGTAATCGCCAGATTTTTTCAGAGTAATAATCTTGAGCATTTTCTGGTAACACATACGGATCGGCAATGAAGTAATCTATGGCAGGTATGCCAGATGCATCTAACCCCAACCAAGTTACTTGTATAGGCGCAGGTTTCATTACCATGACTTCACAGGTAATATCTAGGGTAATGCTGTCGAGATCAACTAGTATATCAATCTCATCATCATGGATCTTTTGAGCTATTTCTATAGCGTCATACCCTAGTTGATAGTATTTATCAGAATTTTGAGCAATCGCCTCTTTGACGGAATCAGTTACATTAGATTTCTCTAAAATAAAATAAGTGTGAATAGCAAATTTTTCGTGATCATGGTGTTGGAATATCCATCTAGATAGCCATCCTACAGAATTTTTGCCAAGGCAATGAGATAAGTATCCAATTTTGAGTTTATTGCCAGATTTAATTGATCGTGATTTACTTACTTCATGTTTCTTATACAGTCTCAAATTGTTCTGACAGATTTTAGTTAATTCATTTTGAAGTAGTCGATTATTTACTGGATCATCTTGAATATATGCTAGGAAAAATGTAGAGCAAAATAGTCGATTTGTCGCTACAGGATCAATAGCAATGGGGTTCTGCTTTATTACTGATCGCAGTAATGATATTTGTTGATCGCTAGTAGAAAATATTTCGTCCCACTGGCTACCTGCGGTCATGAGGGAATGCAAAATTAAATGGTTTGCAAAGATACGATCAGGTAAATCCTCAGCTAACGACAAATATTTTTTAGCTACATCAATACAATTGTCATATTGCAATGTGAAGCGATAGAAACGAGCGAGATCTCTTAGTAAGTTTATGTTCTCGGACTCTAACTCGATACTTGCCTTTAATATTTGTATGGCAAAGTCATATTTATTTAACTTATGTCCAAACTCTGTAGCAAAGAGCCTCAAAAACTCTGTAAAGTCATCTGTATAGGGGCTATCCTCTTCTAGAGTTACCCACCAAGCCATCTGGGCTTCTTCTATATTCCCTTGGAACAAATAACATAAGCTCAAATACCAATAGTTAGACTTGGTATCAGGTTCGGAAGCGATCGCAGTTTCGTAGAGACTAGCCGCTTCGGCATATTTGCCTTCTGTTAAATAATTAAAAGCTATTTCTGTCATTATTTTCTCTGCAAGTAGATATTCCACATTTCTGTATAAGCTTTTTCCATCTCTTTCGCAAACTGTCTACCATTCCAAAGAGATGAAGTTTTACGAGATTCTCTCAGCTTCCATGATACTTCTCGTCTCAAATTTGGTTCTGAGCCAAATCTTATACCCCACTTAATATACTCTTCATCACTCCAAGCAATACCTTCAGTAATTCCAGCATTCATCATCATGGCATAACTATTTCGTGCTACAAATTGTTCTCCTACTCTTGTGACCAATGGAATCCCCATCCATAAGGTTTCCATTGTGGTTGTAGCTCCATTGTATGGATAAGTATCCAGAACTATATCAGCGATCGCCATATTAGCTCTGTGTTCTTGTTCCGACCTAACCGACGGTAAAAATCTGAGGCGATCAGAGTTTACCCCTTCTAACTCCGCCATCTCATAAAAATACTCTTGCATGGTCTTTTCATCAGCAATTCCCTTAATTAAGAAGTAACTATTTGGTACTTGCTTAATAATTTGCATTTGTGATCGCACTGTATCGGGGTGACGTTTATAACTTTTTTGAGAACTAAAATAAACAATAGCATCACCAGAAATATCTAAGTCACTGCGGCGTAGAGTAGCGACTGAAGTCTCAAAACCATCAACAGCTATATATGTTTGTGGCAATCTCCAAATCTTCTCTGAGTAGTATTCTTGAGCATTTTCTGGTAATACATAAGGATCGGCAATAAAGTAATCAATTGCAGGTATCCCAGAAGCGTCCCAACCTAACCAAGTAGCTTGTAAAGGAGCCGGTTTAAGGGCTACTATATTGCAACAAGCCCCAGAAGTAGAACTTTCTAGATCAATTAATATATCAATCTCATCGTTGTAAATTTGTTCCGCAACTTTTAATTCATTCCCCCAGCCTTTATAGGCTGTATCCATCTGGCTAATGTACCATTCTTGTAGAAAATCTTTATTATCTTGATATTCTGGAAAATAACCATAAATTTCAAAGTCGTTGTGATTATGATATTGAAATAAGGATCGAGCTAGCCATCCAATAGAGTGTTTTCTTAAATTAGTAGAAAGGTAGGCAATTTTTAGTTTCTTGCCTTTTTGCTTAACTAGATCATGTTTATATGTTTGGGTCGGATTAGAGTGTTGAATATTAGCCTGAAATAGACTTAGAACTTGATTTTGAATAGGGCGAGTGATTCGAGGCGTATCAGTAAAATAGGGATTATAAAAAAATGACAGACAGAGATATGAGCGGGTAATTATAGGAATATCAATAGGATTTTGGTCAACTAGTTCTGTTAGTAAGTATTGATAGTCAGCAAAAGCTTTTTGAGCCTCTTGCCAATAACCACCTGCACTCATTAATGCTCCTAAAAGTAGGTGGGTCGCCACAATCTTTTCTGTAAGATTTTTAGCGATTGACACAATACCACGAGCAATTTTTATACTTTTGTCATAGCAACTGTTGTTGATATAAAGCTGGACAGCACAGCCTAATACTGCAATACTATTAGGACTAATCTGTAAGCACATATCAATTATTTTCATTGATGTTTCTAATTTTTTAGCTTTTGGTGCTACATAGAGCAACATATTAATGCAACCTTCTTTGTCTTCAGCATAAGGCAGCAGAGAAGACACAAAATCTAAAGACTTTTCCTCATCTAGAGGTGAATATAGAATATTCTGTATTAGCTGAAATAAAGAACTAGAATTGACAGTGCCAAATCGATTTAAATCTAATAAGTTGAGTTCTTGTAAAACTTCTAAAGTAAATATTTTAAGTTGTAAATATAGATAAACAATCTGAACTAAGTTATCAAAATTTTGTGGTGATATGTGAGCTATCTGCCGACGAATTTTTAGTGCGATATCATGTTTTTGAATCTGTTCTTGCTCTAAGGCTTCTTGGATTAAAATTTCGCAAAGTTCTTGAATTGATAAATCATCATGGAGAACACCCTCTAAGCGCGAGCTCCATATAGTTTTAGCTAAGTCCTCATTTCCATTAAAAAAATAAGCTAACCCCAAATACCAGTAGTTGATATTAGAACTTGGATCTACAATGATCCCCTGTTCACAAAGTTGAATGATTTGGGCGTAGCTATTATTTCGTAAAGATTTTTGCCACTCTGCTCTCATAGAAATGTACGCCAAAGATAAAATTGATAAAGTAAATAAATTAAAAATACCCTCATCTTTGTTTCGCTGAGAACAGTGAATATCAAAGATAAGGGTATAAGTTTTAGCCCAAAATACTAGTTGATTGGAGCGAAGTTCGTACCGCCAGTTGTAGGAGCACCAGCACATACAGGAACAGCATTTGTAGAAAAGGTTGGGGCGTTAGCAATAACCGCACTTCCAGCGTTACCACCATTTACAGGCGCAAGCTGAGCTTCACAAAGTATGGCTAGGGTAGTAGCTTCATTAGTACCTGCTGGTGTTGCGATGTTAACACCGCCAACATAAGCTTTGATAGCACCAGCAGCATTACCAGTTACGGTGTCAGGGTTAGTACCTCCACCAGCCGTTACAGCGTTAAAAGGAGCGCCAAAATTAGCAACACTTTGGTTAGTACCAGTTGCAGTTTTTGCACCAGCTAGAGCCACACCGTAACCGTAGTTTTCAGTTTTGTTTGCAATACCAACTGCCAATGTGGTGAGGTTAGGGGCAAACTGTTGTTTTTCCAAATAGTAAGATTGCTGAGAACGATTCATGGAACCTACATAGGTTTTGGCTTCAGACTGACGAGCTTTGGAAGCTTGGTTGAGGAAAGAAGGAAGCGCGATCGCAGCCAAGATACCGATGATGATGATAACTACGAGTAATTCGATCAGGGTGAAGCCCTTTTCGCCATTCTTCTTGTTGAGGATGTGTTGAATGAGCTTAGTCTTGAATTCAGATTTCATAATTCTTTATTCCCGTGTATGTCGAGTTAGTTAACTAGTTGGGTTGTGAAAGTAACTTACCCACAAAAAAACAAGATGCTATCACTCAAAGAAAAAATATTTTTTGATTGCTAAAAACAAAAGCCAAATCAGCACTTTGTGCTGACTTAGCTTTTGTTTTTAAGTTTTTATTCGGCTGGCGAAAAGGTGGGCGGACATACCATAGTTTGTGAAGTGGCATTAAGCGATCCAGGAGGGATAGCAATATTAAGATCATTGGCAATACAAAAAACGGTGTCTATTCTGACGACCCCAGGTATCCCCACAACGCCAACAAAAGCCTTTAAGGTTGTGGATGATGGCGTTGCAGCATTGGTTATAATTTGATCTAACTGGAATGGGGTAGTATTGCCATTAATATCACCCTTAATCACTGAATAAGTAAAATTTGATGTCGATGTATTTATCCCCAAGTTCAGCTTGCCTATATCATCAGCAAATATTCTTTTTTCCAGATAATAGGCTTGTTGCAGCCGACTCATCGTGCCGATGTAAGTCTTAGCTTCTGCAAAGCGTGCCTTGTTGGCTTGGTTAAGAAATGAAGGGAGCGAGATCGCAGCTAGCAAACCAATAATAACGATCACAACTAACAACTCAATTAATGTAAAGCCCTGCCCTTCTGAGTCTTGAGGTTTACTAAAACGGCGATCGCGAAGCCATAAACCAACGATAAATTCTAAATTCCTGAAGTCCACTGTCCCATACCTATGACTAACTTGTATCCTTTTCCCTTAGATCAAGTTACCCAGTTTCCAGAGATTTACAGCGCTTCAAAATATTCCAAAATATTAAGGATTCTAGTTTCTAGATCGATCACATCTCGCGCATTACAAAATACATTAGCTTTGAGACGCGAATCACTACATAGCCCAATCACTAAAACATTAATATGCTCAATATATGCAGCATTTAGAGCTGCTTTGCCATCTTCATAGACAAGTGGGATGCCTGGTTGAATGATGGCAAGATTTTGAAAAAATTGATTGGTACTAGCAAAGCAGCGATCTATATATTGACTGAGCAAATCAAAGTCAACCTCGGTTTTGCCTTGGATATCTCCGAGGGTATAAGCGATCATGTCAATCGGAGTACGATCGCTAACAAATGGTACTGCTGAATTTTGCCAAACCTGCTCGGCAGCATCTAGAACATGATTCTGCACAAATAGCCTGGTCTTAAAATCCATCGGTTCGGCAGGGTCTAAACCCAAATCCGCAAAAACTTGACTAGTGGTAGTGCGGACAAAGGGGATATTTAGATGGGATGCGATCGCGATCGCCAAAGTCGTTTTGCCAGTGCGATGTGCGCCACATAAGCCCAAATTACTATTAGGTTTAAACATCGTCTGGATCGATACCTAAAGCTCGTAAACGTTCGGCAAGGCAATCTGACTGTCAGGATAGTCTATCTCTGGCGCGATCGCTTCTTTAGATGTTAGAGGTTGCAGATTCATGGATTTTTCCTCGCCAAAACCTGTACATAATTCATCCATTAAAACATAATCTCAAAAGATAAAAGGCGGTGCAAAGCACCGCCTTTTATCTTTTGGGTTAAGCTCCCAATACACGCTTTGCTCTGGCTAGATAGGATTCGCGATCGGCTAAGCCATTAGTACCGCCATTGATGATTTTTGTAATCGTGAGGATATCATCGCGATCGGCATGATTATTAAGTGCACGAGTGTCCCAAAACCAACCTGCACTGAGACAAGCGAGATCGAAATCTCCCAAACGCTGAGGACTATTAATCAAGTCCACGCCCAAAGCTCGACCACAATCAGCATAGTTTGCTCGGCCAGTAACTTGGATCAAACCGCGACCTTTAAAGCGAACACCATCACCCGATTGTGTATTGCCGAGATCTCGTCGTCCTTCATAGTCTGCACCAGAAGCATATTCTTCATTAGTGTTAAATCCATCACTCTCATGTCCCACTTGAGCAAGGAAATGCGCTTTGCGGAGAGGTGTCGTAATTGCATAGCGCTGCATGGTCGTATTTAGGTGGGGCAGTAATTTCTCAAGGCGATCGCGTCGAGAATAGGGTGCGATCGCACTGAGTTGTTCTTGGGTAATCAGCCCAGAAGTCACAACTTCAGGAGCACGAGGATATAAGCCTTCATAGGGTTCTTGAGCAAGGCTGCGTGCGGGCAAATTATTGAGAACTCGAATCGTGCTATCAACTAGTACATCTTTGGCATTGAAATCATCTTTAAGTCCCCTAATCAATTGATCTAAGCGTCGCGCCGCTAACTTGCGATGTTCGGTCAGGTTTGGCGCTTGGTAAAGACCTTCATAGGGTTTTCGTAAAATTGGACGCAAAGTCAATCCGCTCATCGCCCGAATCAAGTCATCAATTTTGCCATCAGCACTATTGAGCTTAGGATCGACAATATTACCGATCGCTGCCACTAAAGTCTGCGCGGCTTGTTTGCGCCATGTTGCCAGATCCGCAGCAGGGAAAAGTCCTGCATAGGGCGATCGCCCTGTCGGACGTGCTGGCAAATTACGCAGAAAGCGGATCAAATCATCGATCGCCCCATCAAAAACACTACCTTCAACATCGGGAATCCTCGGCACTGAAGCTTTAAGGGTTAAGGCTGCCCGACTGCGCCATGTTGGTAAATCGGCTGCTGGAAGAATACCTGCATAGGGCTGTCGAGTTTCTGGACGTGCGGGTAAGTTATTGAGTACTCGCACCAGATCATCCACCAGTCCATCTTTTTCATTGATTGTACTGCCGACAATTTTGGGAACTAGAAATGCAAGGGTTGCTGCGGCTTGCGATCGCCAAATCTCAACTTGTTTCATGGTCTTTATCGAGTAATTTCCACTTTGCGTAACACCATCATCTTATGAAACGCCCAAAAATCAATTTCACAAAGAAGGGATAGCGGAAAAAGATTTTGCCTAGTCCAGTGACGATCAATTTCCGTAAACTGACAATCGCAATGGGTAAATATGGCTCTAAATAAGATTCGATTATAGGAATCAGACTATTCAAATGAGCATTTTGGAGATTTGCCACTTTGATCGTCGCCCAGCACAAAAATAAAATTATGACAACTGCGATCGCAATCAGTCGAAAAAATTGGTTTTCTAAAAGCTGGAGTAAATTCTTAAAAAAATTCTGGCTCAGCTTGGGCAATGTGGGCAATGTCAGATTCAGTTTGGCAGAAATCCAACAAATCATTAAGACCACAATTGGAGCAGAGATCGCCATGTGCCAACATTGACTGGTTAAAAATGCACTAAAACTTTCTGGCAAATTCAGGCGTTTACCAAGATTTTGCAATGGCTCACACCATGTGATGGTCGTGGCAAAAGATACAGCAGCGATCGTAAAGGGGCGTAATTTTTGCTCAACGTAATCAGTTATCGCCGTTAAAAATTGTCGCGAAATTTGACCAATCATCAACCCATGCGCTTGTAAAATGCGATCAGCTTCAGGATGCTGCAAGATGTCTTGACAGACTTTTTGACTAAGATCTCCATCTATGTTCATCAAAGTTCGTAATATTGGTGATGGAGTTGTTGTAGGGACATCACCAACATTGCTAGTGTAATAAGTCCAAATTGCGATCGCCCCTTGCTGTCTTGCCGCTATACCCACACAAGAGGCTAATACTTGCAATAATTCCTGACTATTAACTCTATAAATGATTTCGCTGCCAACTGCTATTCCCTGAGTATCAAGATCAATCTGGGCAAGAACATTTGGGTTAAGCCACAAACTAATTTCGTCATCGATAACAGCCAACCAATCAGGCGTAACCACCATAACTCCATTTTTTAATCATTTGTAGATTTTTGAATTGGTGTAAGGGTCACTCTTATCATCAATTCAAAATTGTCATGTTGCGTCCATCTACTTAAACTTAATAAATCAAAACCTAAGAAGCTCGTTGCGTCTCGAAGTGACTCAATTCATATTCAGGTTTTGTGTCCTCACAAGATTAGCAAGGGCTATAACGACTATTTATCTCTGAATGGGATCAAATCTTTGACTAGATTTACGCAAGTCGTAATCAAGCCCGTCCATTGCTTCTGAGCATTTTCGACTGCTTGATTATGTAAATCAAAAACAAGTTTTGCCATTTTCGGATCAATTTTGCTTCTGGTGGGGACAAACAAATCATCAAGAAATCTATTGGTCAAATCACCATCAAGCTCAAATTTAGTCTGAGCATAAATTTGTTCACCATTCAAAATTGATTGCTCAAATTCCCATAATGTGCGGAAATATCGAATCATCGGCGCATCAGTGATAATTCGACCGTCAGCATCTTTAGGAATATCCAACGACAACACTTTACTAGCTAGCTGCTCATAACAGGCTTTTTCATTTTCAAATTGCTCCTTTTGCTGAGGGTCAGTCAAATTTTGTCGCTCTCTAAAGGTTCGTTCAGCTTGCTTATAGATTTCTAAATCTTGGTTATACCAATCTAGCTCAGCCTGAGAAACCGTCGAACCTTTCTTTTGCAGCTCTTTACTACGTTCAAGCAAAGATTTTCTGGTGTCATGCAGCCCTGCTTCAGTTTTGTGCATAATACTTTCGATCAGATTAGAGTAAAACTCTCTTGCATCAAACCTTGCGATCGGAATCTGTCTAACAATCAGTGTATTCACTTCCAGCGAAGTAATTTCTTCTAAAACATCTTTGATTGTTTCCCGAAACTTCTTAAGAGTAGTACTTTCTCCAGCACCATCTTTTTTGGGCGATGCTGCAATGCTAGAAGCATTAGTCACTAATTCCGAAGATTTCTTTACAGGCTTGTTACTATCAGCTTTAACCTGATTAGCATCATCTGCGGCATTACTTTTATTATTTGTAGCCAGATCTCGCATACAGATTCCTCAGTGACAGGTCGCATAAACTAGACGCAACTAGACCCGACTAAAGATGCGATCGCTGCTAAAGCTAGCCCTATCTTCTTCAGGTTCTGGTTCACTTTCACCATTTAAAAGCCCTGTTACCTTTTGACCAATATCTACCAAAGTTTTGAGATTATTCGCGATCGTCTCTGAACCCTTCTCAACTTGAATTTCATGGAAGCCCCGTAGCTCCGCATAGGGAGAGCCCTGCAAAAAATCTGCCCCTAGCTCATTTTCAATATCACCATCAATCAGATTAATCTTTGTCTTTAAGCGATTACCTGCTTTATGGGTCGTATCTCCTTCATGGGCAACCCAAGTCACAATTTCTAACTGCACAAGATCAGAAAAGATTTCAATCAAAGCATCACCAAAATTTTTGGTTTCTTTGAGCTTGCTTTGAAAACGCACCGACGCTGTTACTGATACCGACGAAGAACTTGAGTAAGTCATAAATGATACCTAACGTATAAAAATCCTGATAAGTTTTGATCAAGACAGATAACTGACTATTATTTTAAGCACTTAAACATAGACTTTTTCACAATAAAATCTTTTGTTAAAATATTTTATAAGTAAGTTTTCTACAAATCTTTTGCAAATTAGTTTTGACAAAAGTAACTTAAGTGAAATCACTAAACAAATTTAATGATAGTCAGATAGCTCAATTAATTCCATTGGCACAAAGCTTTCTTGTGGCAGCAAAATCAGTTGAGAATAAATAAGTTTGCCAGTCATATCTATGCGATTGATAGCTATTCCCATAGGTCGTGGTAGTTGCGCGGCATAGGAATCAGCATAGTAACGATAAATCTGCTTAGCAGCTCTGATAATCATCGGATCTACTTTTTTGACTACAGGTTCTGGCTGTCTCTCAGTTTGTTCAAGGCGCTGGGCGGCATATGACACAATATAAACCCCTTAAATTTGACTATTCTTTTGCCTTATAAAAAGCTGCATCAGGACTTTAGCTGACTTTGTTTTTTTTAGCAAGATTTGAGCTAAGGATTATACATGAGTTGATATTTTTTGGGTTGCTATATGAGCAAAAATTAGCAAAAGATTTAATTGCCTTCCGCACTAGAGAGCTTAAGTCGAAATAGCTTACTGTAAAAAATTTGGGGGAAATCAACGTAACCCTTGTCACGAATATTTGAGACAACTTCAATTAAATAGCCAACAAATTCTGAATTTTCCAATGTCATTTCATAGCTCATGTCAGCATCACCATCGAAGGTCAGTCGACATAATGCCAGATCAGACGGCAAGTTTGCCACGCGCCATACTGCCATAAAAGATATGGGGGAGCTTCCTTCAACATGGCGCTCGCCTGTAATTTCACCTTGTTTGTATAGGGAAATGGCATAGGGGAGAGCTTGACGCTTGTTAGGCTCTCGATAATAGGGCATGTAGATTGAAACTTCTTGCGGTGGAGCAGCTTTAAGTTCGATCGCCATAGATGTTAGCGCCTTTATTGATATGTATTGCTGTGAATTTTTACAAAAAAGATTAGCAGGTTTTTGCCTTAATTAAATGTTCGCCCAAATGAGATTAAGCGACCATCGGCAATTCTTATTGTGAAACCAATTTCAGATTTTCTAACGCCTACGGCGTTAGAAAATCTGAAATTGGTTTTTGGAAAGTGCACAGGCTTGATTTCCAAAAACCAATTTTTTACATGAGCATTGCTAAGCGAACATTTGATTTTTAAATCACAAAAGTGTCAGCACACTTTTGTGATTTGGGATAAGGACGTTTAATTTAAGGAGAAACGCGATCAATTACAGTAATTTTGCCATCGGGCTGGACTTCCCAAACGTCATAGCTACCTTTGACATCGCCATATTCATCTAGATCAACATTTCCACTAGCACCTTGATAGTCAATGTCTGTACCTGCTTTGACTAGCTTGATTGCTTCGCAAACATCAGTGACTTCTTTACCAGGCGCATTAGCAACTTCACGAATTTTACTCTTGATGCCGTCTCCAGTGCCGTCTTTGGCAGCTTCAGCAGCGATCGCAACTAGAGCTGCTGCATCATAGGAATGGGGAACAAAAGCACCCAAATCTTGACCAGTTTTTTCTTTGTAGGTCTTAGTAAATTCGGCAAGAGACTTACCATCAGCACCAGGCACAGTGCCGATCGCACCTGCCAAAATTAATTTACCTTCAGGGGTATTACCAATTAGCTTAGGAAAGTCTTCGGTCTTAACCCCATCAGTGAGCAAAATTTTGACATCTTTTGTCAATCCCTGCTCAAAAGCTGCCTTTATCACCGCACCGCCAGAATCGGGATAGAGAATTGCCGCAACAGCATCGGGCTTACTGCCAAATGCACCCTTAGCCTCTGCTTCAAACGTCGTTGCTTTAGGATCGTAGCGGGTTGGTTTGCTTTTGTTGACAATTGTGCCACCGAGTTTTTCAAAGGCTTCCACAAAGGCTTTCTCAAAACCAACACCGTAGTCATTATTAATTACTAGGGTGGCAACTTTTCTCGCTCCTTTTTTATAAGCAAGGTTAGCCAAAGCTAAAGCTTGGTATGTATCAGGTGGGGCAGTACGATACCAGTAACTATTAAATTCACCTTTTTTAGCACGTTCGGTAAAGACTGGGCTAGTGCTACCTGGCGAGATCATCACGACTTTATTGGGAACAGCGATCGCAAGAGCAGCCGTAGATACACTGCTGGCAAATGAACCAACAACAGCACCAACATTGTCCACTTTAACGAGTTTAGTCATCGCCTCAGCACCTGCTGGTGGATCGGTGCGATCATCTTCTTTAAGGTAAGTGATTGGCTTCCCAAGTACACCACCGCATTTGTTGACTGTTTCTACAAGAAAATCAATCGATTTGATCATTGGCGAACCAATCGAGGATAGATCGCCTGTGATCGGTAACAATGCACCTAAACGTAAGGTGTCTTTAACGCCGCCACCACCTGAGCTTGTTGCGGGTGATGTGGCAGAGGTGGTTTTAGAGTCAGTAACTGTAGTACTAGGCTGGCAAGCCACAATCCAAATTGTGGTCACTGTTGCTAGCAGGGCTAGACAGAGTGTAGAGAAAAACCTTTTAGTCATGGTTACGATGGACTACGATCATATTTACGAAGTTGCTGTAATTGTATCTGCAAAAGTATCTGCAAAGTCTCATGACATCTACCATTGATCCACGCCGCCAAAGAGAATTAGTCCGCTTGTTAGAGCGGATGGGGCTAGAGCAATCAACCCTAGAACGAGTCAATTCCGCTGGATTTGATTGGCTATTAATCGATCAAGCTTTGGTACATCCCAGTTTCTCAAATGTTTACAACAACGATCAATTAGAGTTTGTGGGCGATAGCGTGCTGCGATTGTCGGTGAGTTTGTTTTTAAAAGAGCAATATGGCGATCGCAAAGTGGGGGACTTAGCCGCTCTGCGATCGCATCTTGTCAGTGACAAAACCCTAGCCGAAATAGCCAGTATTTATGAGCTGCAAAAATATGTCGTGGTTTCTAATGCAGCGCGGAATGATTCTCAGGCTTTGAGATCGCTGCTGGCGGATGCCCTTGAAGCATTAATGGCAGCAATATATATTGCGACTTGTGACTTAGCCTATATTCGCAAATGGCTCGATCCACATATGCTTCGTTTTTCCGAATCGTTATTGGCGATTCCTGCCTTAGGAAACTACAAAGTTGCCCTACAAGAATTAACTCAAGGACGCTGGAAACGGTTACCTGAATATCGCAATGTTGATGCAGTTAACAGTCTTTTTTGCGTAGAAGTATGGTTTGACGATCGCTGCTGGGGCAAAGGTCAAGGCAAAAGCATTAAAGCTGCTCAACAAGAGGCAGCAGCCATCGCCCTAAAACAGATGTCTCAGTTATAGCTAAAAACCAAAATAAGAGAGGCGGCGCAACACGCCGCCTCTCTTATTTTTAGGAAAACAAAAAAAGTCGCTTCGCGACCTTTTTTTGTTTTTCCTATTAAAATTTACGGATAGGTGTATAAATACTTAGCGGCAAATCATAAATTTCTCTGCAAATACAGGATAAGCATCGTAATATTTCTTAGTGTGCTAATTTCGCTCGTCTGATCAATTTTTAAGATTAGTGCTTCGTGTGGTAAGAAGGAGTCAAGAGTCATTCTGATACTAATATCGATCCTAGCCGCCCTAAATGCTGTGGCAGCAATGTGGCTACTACTTTATGGGCTTAATGCTTATTGGCTCACTGCTGTCCATAAGCCCAAGCTCTCTCTTCGGAAACAGCTTGTTTTTCCGCAGCTCAATCCTGCTAGAGAATTCCAAACAGCTCAAGCTGCAACATTGCCATCGCCAAGTTCAGTCGCGATCGCTGTCAATAATTTTGATAACTTTGAAAAATTTCGCCTCGACAAGCCGCTAACTAATGGCTTTAGCAGTTATGTTTTGGCAGTCGATCCAACTGAGCATAATGCGATCGCCTTAGAAGATTTACCAATTGTCACCGTTCAGCTACCAATCTTTAATGAGCGCTATGTTTCGCGCCGTTTGGTAGATGCCGTTTGTCAAATGGACTATCCGCGCGATCGAATGCAAATTCAGGTGCTTGATGACTCCATTGATGATACACAAGCGATTCTCAGAGAAACTGTCCAAGAATACCAAAATCAGGGCTTTTGGATCGAATATGTCCATCGAGTCAATCGATCTGGCTTCAAAGCAGGAGCATTACAAGATGCGATGCCGCTTGTAGAAGGGAATTACATTGCCATCTTTGATGCTGATTTTATTCCTTCGGTAAATTGGCTCAAGGATACTATTCGGCATTATGTCGAGTCTCCCGATGCAAAAGTCGCAGTTGTACAGACTCGTTGGGGACATATCAACTCTGAATATTCGTTACTTACCAAGTTGCAATCGACAGGAATTGATGGACATTTTGCGATCGAGCAGCAAGCCAGATCCAATAATGGCTATTTTTTAAACTTTAATGGTACGGCGGGAATTTGGAATCGTAAGGCAATAATTGATGCTGGTGGTTGGCACGCCGATACTTTAGCTGAAGATATGGACTTGAGTTACCGTGCTCAACTCAAAGGCTGGCAAGTAGTTTATGACAATAATATTGTCGCGCCTGCGGAGTTGCCTGTTGCCATGCTTGCCTTCAAATTACAGCAATTTCGCTGGGCAAAGGGTAGCATTCAATGTGCAAAGAAATTAATTTTCCAAATTTGGCAAGCCGATCTTAGTCTGCCAGTAAAATTTCAAGCCTCGATGCATTTGACAGGATATTCAGCGCATCCTTTGATGCTGCTTTTGGTATTACTTTCAATACCTCTGATGTTGATTACGCCTGATGATGCGATCGCTTTGCGAATATCCTTTGAGGGTATTTGGTCAATCTTTATGCTTCCTGCAACTTTTGGCCCCCCATTTTTGTATTTCCATGCCCAACGCGAGTTATATCCGAAGTCTTGGCATCGCCGCCTCGGTCGTATTTTCCTACTAGCAGTTCTTGGCACGGGTATTTCTTGGAGCAATAGCCGCGCCGTATTTGCTGGTTTATCGAATACAGGTGCAAATTTTCGGCGCACACCCAAGTTTGATATCAAACATAAGAGCGATCGCTGGGAAAATAAAGCTTACAAAATCCCCCTTGATGCCACCGCAGGAATCGAGCTTGGCTTGTGCATTTATAGCGTGATCGCTTCAGGGTTAGCGCTCAGTAAAGGACTATATATAACCTTGCCATTTATGGTGCTATATGCGGTGAGCTATGGCTATGTTGGTGGGCTTACATTCTGGCAATATTGGCAACAATCTCGTAATTAATTAGCTAAGGCCAGATCCAAGCGCTGTAACGCATTCTTAACTGGCAGATTAGGATTTTGTAAAGTATGCTTTAAGCCCTTTTATCCTTGTAATTCCAGAAATTCTCATTATGAAACTGATTTCAGAGTTTTCAGCGCCCTATTGTCCTATTGCTGAAAACTCTGAAAATCAGTTTTGATGAAAGTCCGCCAAAGTCAGACTTTCATCAAAACTGATTTTTAAAATGAGAGTTGCTGTTGTAATTCAAATTAGAGGGCGGGAAGCCTCCTCTAATTTTATAATGGTCAAATATGTGGTCAATTATTATCCCGACGTATAATCGCTTACCGATATTGCAAAAGTGTTTGCAAGCATTGGAAGCACAGAATTTTACGCAGCCCTATGAGGTTGTAGTAGTTGATGATGGCTCCACCGACGGCACGGTAGACTTTTTACAAAGCCATTCAGATGAGTTTCCTCATGTGCGTTTATTTCTGCAAAACCATGAAGGCGCAGCGATCGCTAGAAATACAGGAATCGATGTGGCATTAGGCGAAACGATAGTCTTTATCGATAGCGACCTCGTCGTTACGCCAGTATTTTTGTCAGCCCATGCCAAGGCTCTAGCCAAGAGCGATCGCGCCTTTACCTATGGGTTAGTAATTAATACTAATAATTTTGATAATCCGACCTCTGAGAAAATTAAAATCCAAGATATTTCCACTGCTTTCTTTGCGACTGGTAATGTGGCGATCGCCAAGCATTGGCTGATCAAAGCAGGAAAGTTTGACACTAGTTTCCGTCAGTATGGCTGGGAAGATCTAGAGCTAGGTGTACGCCTCAAAAATTTAGGATTAAAATTAATTAAATGTCCCGATGCTGTTGGTTATCATTGGCATCCTGCTTTTACGATTGAGCAATTACCACGTCTTGTCGATGTCGAAGCTCAACGAGGACGTATGGGTGTGGTTTTTTACAAAAAGCATCCAACATGGACAGTCAGAATGATGATTCAGATGACATGGCTGCATGTGCTTCTTTGGGGGGCATTGTCCTTGGGTGGTTCGCTAAACGAGCGATCGTTACGTCCGCTTTTAAAATGGCTGATTGACCAAGGCAAACCCCAATTAGCCCTAGAAATAGCTAGAATTTTCTTGAATTGGTACAACGTCAAGGGCGTATACGCCGCCTATAGAGAAGAACAGTAGAGCCTATGAAAGTTTCTCTCGAATTTCTCTATCACTTTCATTGCGATCGCTGCCATAAATGGTGGAGTCGGGCTGACATCGAGCCACAAATTGGCGAACAGGTTTACTGCCCATACTGTGGTCATATTAATACCGTTGAAGCGGTACAAACTTTTCGCAATGCGGCACGCGGCGGTAGTTGTCTCAGTCAACGACCTGATGAAATTTAGCACTTTGCGATTTAAAGTAGAGAGGTTGCTTAGCGACATCTCTACTTTTTTATGGTGATTTATATGTCCACTCCAAATATTATTCTTGAGGGATATCTTGCGGGGGCAGCCGATTACATACCGATCGCTAAGAAATTAGAAAATAGAAATTTATCAGCAACGGTGGTTCCTTTGAAATGGTGGGAATGGTTTCCAACGTTAGGCGGGCGATCGATCGCCCCCATCTTAGAAAAACTTGACCAAACCGTAAATCAGGAATTAGCCAAAACTGGCGCATCCAAAGTAAATATTATTGCCCATTCCGCAGGGGGCTGGCTCTCACGGATTTATCTCGGCGATCGCCCCTATTACGACAAAGTTTGGGATGCAAGACCCAAAGTAGCCAAGCTAATCTGTCTAGGCACGCCCCAACGCAGTCTTGAACCTTGGTCACTACCAAACTTAGGATTTGTCAATGATAATTATCCTGACGCTTATTATGACGACATTGAATATATCTGTATTGCAGGGAAATCAGTACAAGGCAAAAAATCTACGCCCAAAAGATGGCTAGCCTATAGCAGCTATGAACTGACCACTGGTCAGGGAGATGCATGGGGCGATGGCATTATTCCGATTGAGGCTGCATATTTAGATGGCGCTACGAATATTGCGATCGATGGGGTCTATCACTCGCCGCGATCTGGTAAATGGTATGGCTCTCAAGAGGTGGTTGATATTTGGGCAAAATATCTGTAACCCAAATGGGGAACTCCAAGCGACTCCTCTAGATGGGTGGATATATCTATAAAAAGCGAATATAAGTACAAATATCAGCCAAAAGGCTTACGAAAATCCCCTATATTGCTCGACAAACTAGTAGACATTTTAGAAAGAGGGATGTATAGTATAGAGGTGTGAGGAGCGAACAAAAGAAAAAGCCTAGGAACGAAACAGGGAAAGTAACCTAGGCTTTTTCTTTTGGTTACAGTTAATAAAAAAGAGAGGGCAGCTAATAGCTGCCCTCTCTTTTTTTGCATGTAAAAATCAGAGAAGTTTTGGGCTTTGTGTTTTAACTAGAGCCCTAGCAACCATATATTTGCTTATAGCTATCATAAGGAATACCTTTATGACTTTTTGTAGAAAATATTTCTTTGGGTATATCTAGAAAAAATGTTTATCATGATACAGTTTTTTTAGTGACTTTAAAGTAATGTTACGTTATGTTGACACAGTGACTAATATCTGGTCGTAAGCAACTTCAAAGCGTTAGTTATTGTCATAGTTTAGTGTCATCGATTGATTTGTAAATGAGGTACTTATGAGTGACTTACCTGTCGAAAAGCAATTTACCCATATGATGTTTTGCCAGCAGATCCAAAATATTGATATAGATTCAGCTAAGCAACTGCTAACTGAGCTACATATGCTTTATTTAGGGCAGCAAGCAATGATGGTAAAAATTGCCAAACAAGAGTTCTTAGGGGGAATGTAATCCAAAGCCTATAAAAGGAACAAAAGCATTGCGGAGCAATACTTTTGTTCCTTTTATAGGCTTACAACCTCATTTATCGCGCAACTTAAGTTTGTAACGATTTGATGAGGCTTATATTTTTGTAGTTGAATGTAGTTACGGATGCCACTAAGTACAGCGATCGCTGGAACATGGTAAGTTTGAGCAGAGATAATATCTGCTTCGGTATCACCGATCATCCACTGCTTCTCTACCTCTGGCAGAGTATCTTGAGCAATTTTCATTAATTTGGGTTTGTCTTGGATATCGACTGTTTTCACATAGTCATCGTCCAGACAGAAGATGCGATCGCTAGGAAAAAATCGTCTTAAGTTATATCTATCAAGAACAGGTTCGAGTTCTCTACGGCGACGCATAGTCATCACTGCTAGATCGATCCCTAACTGTTGAGCTTTTTCTAATGCTGGGATTGCAATGTCGATCAGGCAATCATAAGAAAAATATGGATCTGTATGAACAGTGGCGCGGCGAAGGTGAGCAAAGGCGACGGATTGCTTTTCATCTTTAAAGCCTGATAGATTTGCGATTTCTTTTTCAGGTATTTGCGATCTCTTCAATTCCCAAAACTCTGACTTTGATAGAGTCGTAATTACTTGTTCGGGCTTACGGATTTTGTCTAAGCAATATAAGTAAACTTGGTAGTATCGTTCAGATACGTCCATGATTGGACCATCAAAATCGGTAAATATACGTCTTCTCATAAGTTTTTAATATAAAAAAGTGCGCTTAGCGCACTTTTTTATTCTTTGGGATCAGATGTCCAATCTCCGTAATGATTTAAGATATCTTTTATCAAAATTTGGGATTGCGTAGTAAGTGATTGCGGGTAGACAAGCCACATCCCACCAATTTGACTACCCAAATAACTAAATTCAGTACTTTCTTGCCAAAACAATTCAGAGCTAACATCAACAATTTGTTCAATATGAGACGCTAACTCTCGATACATAGCTAGCGTAATATCAGGATTGTAAACAATCTTGCAACGATTAATTACTAATTCCCCACTAGGCACTTTCTAATTCCTGCCCCAAATCTTTTACATCTAAAACATTGCCATCTGGATGCGTACCGATTATACAGCAGTTAACTTCATCAATGCAAACCTTACCCCATTGTAAAGCCCAACGTACCAATGAAACTCGGTTATCAGTTTTCGTTTTTGTTAAAATATTGCTAATGTGATTATCTACAGTGCGTTTGCTGATCGCTAGTTTGATCGCGATATCTTGGTTGGTTAAGCCACCAGCTACTAGTTCAATCACTTGCAGCTCTCTTTCAGATAGAGCAATTGATGAGTTTGTAATTACAGTTTGATTTGATTCGGCAGGGTTGGTCATGGTAACGAAAGTGATTTGCGCCAATATTTCAGAACTATACGCATTCTGGCGGTTAACTAATGAGTATAATTTCTTATTCGAGATTGTGTCAATTAATTAAGTTTTTCCAAAGATTGTCTCAGCCATGCTGATGCTAAGGGGTAAAAACTCGTTTAAGTGCTTATTATCTGTTTAAGCTAATAAAGATTCTATCCATTTGGGTGGGCTGGGTATGGGATTACCAAGGCGATCAAGCACAATCCAAGCGACTAAATGAACTAGTAATTGATAAGCAAAGTTACTAAAGATAATCGCTGCGATCGCAAAAATTTGAATTGTCGCAAAATCTGGCTGTTCCAGTGACCCGAAAAGCTGCATCAACCAATTGAGTAGTCCTGTAATCTGTGCGATCGAATAGTTCCAGACGTTTTCACCCATCAAAACTGATAAAAAAGCAAACTGAAAAGCTGTGCCAACTGAGCCAATCATTGTCGCAATACTCAGCGAACCCGACCAAGGAAAATCTCGTTTCCATAGATATCCCAATGTGACACCAACTAAACCATGCGGAACAATATACTGAATGCTACGGGTTGGTCCCATCAAAATTGCTAAAAGTAATGCTGTTACGACCATTGACATCCATGCGGCGCGACTATTCCATCGTAAATATGCTAAAGCGGTTGGCAATGGAAACAGCATTCTCAGCAATGGACCAAGGGGAAAGTAAAAATTAATTAGAAACAACATGGCGGTGGTACTAGCAAGGAATGCAGTTTCCACCATTTCGCGAGGATCGGTATGCGGCAATTTGGTCATAGGTTTTCGGACGTTATTTCTTTAGGAGTGGTGTCAGGAAACCGACGGCGCAATCCGTATAGCCAAATTAAGCCAAAGATACCTACAACGATCGCAGCCAGACTAACCATCTGTGCTGTGCGAAGCCCACTTACCATTAAGCTGTCGGTGCGTAAACCTTCGATCCAAAATCTGCCGAGGCTGTAAGCGATCGCATAGATCATCGTGATCGTGCCAGTCCTAAGCTTAGGAAAACGCAGAAAGGCAAAGATTAAAATTGCAAATACACCGATGTTCCACAGGGATTCATATAAAAATGTAGGGTGAAAGTATGGCTCGTTGACAAATTCAGGAGGACGACGATTGATAGGAATCAATAATTTCCAAGGTAAATCCGTAGGACTACCAAAGGCTTCAGAATTGAAAAAATTACCCCAACGTCCAATCGCTTGCCCCAAAATCACCGCAGGCATGATGATATCAGCCATCAGCCATGTGGAAATTTTTTGGCGTTTGCAAAATATAGTTGCCGCGATCGCACCACCAATAATCGCCCCATGAATAGCAATGCCGCCTTCCCAGATGGCAAATACTTTGTACCATTCTTGTGTCTGAAAGCGATGCCACTCAAACAAAACATAGTAAAAACGAGCGCAGGGGATCGCCCCAACTACCAGCCAAATCGCCAGATCTCCAACTAGTTCTGGATCAACATTGCGCTTTTCAGCAAGTTTTTGAGCTAGCACTGTCCCCAAAATAATTGCCGAAGCGATTAGCAATCCATACCAACGGATCGAAAGTGAACCAACCTCAAAAGCGATCGGACCTGGAGATGTAAATTCAAAAGCAAGAGGCAACAGATTAAACACTTTTTCCTTTTTACTTGGGTAATTCAGATATAAGGTGTGGGGCTTTGCCCCACACCTTATATCTATTTGTAACGTATTCCAGATTGCTTGAGGCGATTGAGTGCTTCGCCAAGACGATCGCAGTCAGCGATCAAACTAATTCTGACATAGCCTTCGCCACCTTGACCAAAAGCACTGCCAGGGGTGAAGACTACGCCTGTACTTTCTAAAACTTTTAAAGCGAAGTCAGCAGATGTCATCCCCACAGGTACGGGAATCCAGAGATACATGGTGGCGTATGTTTTGGGGATATCCCAACCGAGTTCGGCTAGCCCCGAAATCAGAAAATCACGGCGTTCTTTGTAGCGATCGCACACAGCCTCTAAATAAGTATCAGGCAATTGTAGGGCAGTCTCCGCCGCCACTTGAATCGCTGAAAAAATCCCATAATCGAGGTTGGTTTTGAGGGTGCGTAAACCTTGAATAATGTGACGATTGCCGACTACAAAGCCAACACGCCAGCCAGCCATATTATAGGTTTTTGAGAGAGTATGAAATTCTACACCCACATCTTTGCCACCTTCGATTTCCAGCAAACTAGTAGGGGTGTAGCCGTCAAAAGCTAGTTCGGCGTAGCAGAGATCATGTACTAATAAAATCTCGTATTTCTTAGCAAAGGCGACTACTTCTTCAAAAAATTCTCGCGGTGCAACTGCACCAGTAGGGTTTGCGGGATAGTTGAAGTACATCACCTTGGCGCGTTGGGCGATTTCTTCGGGAATTGCCGATAGATCGATCAGCCAGTCTTGTTCAGGTTTGAGAATCATTTCATAGATATCACCGCCAGCTAGTAACGGGCCCCGAAAATGGGCAGGATAAGCAGGACTGGGTACAAGTACCAGATCACCAGGATCGATATAGGCGATCGCTAAATGTCCTAAACCTTCTTTAGAGCCAATTAAAGGTAATGCTTCGCCTTCAGAATCAAGTTGGACATTGTAACGACGTTTGTACCAGTCAGTGATCGCCCGACGAAAACTAGCCGTCCCTTCAAAAGGTGGATAGCCATGATTTTTAGGGTTGCGTAAAGCAGTGATCGCGGCTTCGACTACTGGTTCAGGGGTGGGACCATCGGGGTTGCCCATACCAAGATCGATCAAATCTAGACCTTGCTCTTTCGCTCGTAACTTCAACTCATCTAGACGGGCAAAAACGTATGGAGGGAGTTTTCCTAGTCGGTGAGCAGGTTTGAGCCAAGTCTTCATTTGTGTTGTGAGAACGTAATAAGGGTTGATTTGCAAGATTCCCACTCTGTGAGTGCGATTCTTGCATAAGTGCTATAGAAATTTGATCTTAATAGAAATTGTCTCGCGATCGCACTGTCATAGAGAAACTAGAACGAGCACAAATTGATATTTCCAGTTTTGAGGCTTAACGATAGTAATAAAGCGATGATATTCACTATTTAGATGACAATTTATAGATGAATGTCAGTGTATATCCTAGAAAATGACTTCTGGTATAGCTTTGAGTCTATTTGAACGATTTGATAATTTATTAACTTTTATATCAAAAGACTTAACACAAGTTTACAAATTCTTAATACAATTGAACTAACGAGTAAGTATTTATCCTCATCATGTCTGTTGCAGAATTTCCTTGGCTTACCACTATTTTACTGTTACCACTTGTAGCAGCCTTTGCGATTCCTTTTATACCTGACAAGTACGGTAATGCCAAGAATGTGCGATCGTACTCCATGGCAGTAGGATTTATTGAATTGTCTTTAATGGTCTATGCATTCTGGAGTCAATACAATCTCCATGAAGCATCATTCCAGATGTCAGAAAACTATGCTTGGATTCCTCAACTTGGTTTGAACTGGACTTTGGCGGTTGATGGTTTATCGATGCCGCTAATTTTATTGACAGGCTTAATTACAACCCTAGCCATTTTTGCAAGTTGGAATGTTACTAAAAAATCGCGACTGTTCTATTTCTTGATGCTTTGCTTATACAGTGCCCAAATAGGGGTATTCGCAGCCCAAGATTTATTATTATTTTTCTTCATGTGGGAATTAGAATTGATTCCTGTCTATCTGCTGATTTCAATTTGGGGTGGGCCGAAGCGTCTTTACGCTGCGACAAAGTTTATTCTCTACACTGCATTAGGTTCGATTTTTATTCTGGTCGCTGGTTTAGCGATGGCATTTTACGGGGATACGACGACATTTAATATGGCTGAATTGGGGATGAAGCAGTATCCGATCGCTTTTGAGTTACTCGCCTATGCAGGTTTCTTAATTGCTTTTGGGGTAAAGTTGCCGATTTTCCCTTTGCATACTTGGTTGCCAGATGCTCACGGGGAAGCCTCTGCACCAGTATCGATGGTATTAGCTGGGGTATTGCTGAAGATGGGCGGCTATGCACTAATACGTTTCAACATTGAAATGTTGCCCAATGCTCATGTTTACTTCGCGCCTTTGCTTGCAGTTTTAGGAGTAGTTGGCATTGTCTATGGCGCAATGGCAGCATTCGCTCAACAAAATCTTAAGCGTCGCCTAGCCTATTCTTCGATTTCACACATGGGCTTTATCCTTGTTGGATTAGCATCATTTAATGATTTGGGTGTAAGTGGTGCATTGCTACAAATGATTTCTCACGGACTAATTGCAGCTGCTCTATTCTTCCTCGCTGGAGTAACCTACGATCGCACTCATACATTGATGATGGATGAAATGGGCGGTATCGCCAAAATCATGCCTAAGGCTTTTGCCCTGATGACAGCAGCGGCGATGGCATCTCTTGCCCTTCCTGGGATGAGCGGATTTGTGAGTGAGTTAAATATTTTTCTGGGTATCACTACCAGCGATGTGTATGCCTCTAACTTTAAGATCGTGATGATCTGTTTAGCAGCAGTTGGCGTAATTATCACACCGATCTATCTTCTTTCGACCTTGCGTCAAGTCTTTTATGGTCAACCGAATCTCGCGTTGCATTTAGATAAGTATGTTAGCGATGCGAAACCTCGTGAAGTATTTATTGCCGCTTGCTTGCTTGTGCCGATTGTCGCGATCGGGTTTTATCCCAAATTGGCAACTCAGACATACGACGTAAAAACTGTTGCGGTAACTGAACAAGCTCGTGATGCCTTTAGTTTAGTTGCTCAGACCAATCCTCATCTTTATTCTTCAGGATTGATTGCTCCGCAACTAACTCGCGCAAATCCTCAAACAATTTTGGGGATTGTTGAATAAAGTTAGGAATTCTGCACAGATAAACAAGAGCGTTTTATCGCTCTTGTTTCTGATCTATTCCATCTTCATCACAACATTCCTTTGGACATCAGTATTTAAATCTTGCAGCGCAAAAGTGCGATCGCTATCGTTCATTTCTGTATAACTTTTGTAGCCAAGAGCTTGCAATAATTCCTTCAGCTTATCTCCCGTTGTATCTGCTGCCTTGAGACTAGTAGGATGAATTTCAATAATTAGAGTTGGCTTTAGAAAAGCAATCATTTTGCTTGCGCCTGAGAGAAACGAACATTCACTACCTTCTACATCAAGTTTTAGTAAAACTTTGCCAGTAAATTTTTGCCAGTCTACTAAGTCATCAAACCGCCTAATTGGAACCTTAATCGCATTGAACTGATGAGTTGCCGAATGTTCAGGAAATACTCCCGCTGAACCAGATGTCCCAATTGGCACTAATAATTCTATTTCTCCATCAGCATCGCCAACTGCGAGATTATGAATCTGGAATTTACAGAGCGCATTAGCCGTCAAAGATTTTTCTAAAGCTTTGGCTAAGCGTGGCTGAGGCTCGACGGCAAGCACAAAACCATTCGCTCCAACCATCTTACTCGCCACGATCGCAAAGCTCCCATGATTTGCGCCAATATCCAGAAAAGTATCACCTTCAGAAAGTAATTGTGATAAAACTCGCGTATCGGTATCTCCACTAGCTAGCTCATTCACCACTTGAAAGAGGCGCATATCAGTTGGATTGAGAAATACTTGATAGCCAGATAGTTCTAGTTCTAGGTATTGGTCTGGCGAGAGTCGATAGAAAATATTTGAGAGAAATCTGAATAATTCTCTGCCACCTTTGAGATAGCTTTTGCCCGTGAGACCAAAATACAACTTACAGTACAAACTGAAGATGCGATATAGAAACGGTAACTGTTTGCTAAGGGTCGGATTGAGCACCCACCCTAAAACTGAGCGATCGTATAGCCAATCATCGGGTTGATCTAGTTTGCTTTCTAGTTTCGCCATGGGAGAATTTGTAGCCATAAAAAATTTTCGATCTCTTGAAATAGAACCAGTTTGGTTGTGGCGCGGCAAAGCCGCGCCACAACCAAACTCCTAATGCAGCGATCGCACAGGAATTTGGTTAGCACTTAGATAATCTTTAATCTCAGCGATCGTTAGTTCGCCATAGTGAAGTAACGAAGCCAACAGAGCTGCTTCAGCTCTACCTTCAGTCACTGCTTGGAGAATATGTTCGCAATTACCCGCACCACCTGAAGCAATTACAGGAACTTCCACTAAATCTGCAACTTGACGGGTTAGTTCCAGATCATAACCTGCCTTTGTCCCATCAGCATCCATACTAGTAAGTAAAATTTCACCAGCGCCGCGCCTAACTACTTCTTGTGCCCACCAGAGCGCATCAATACCTGTATTTTCACGCCCACCCCGTACATACACATCCCAGCCAAGATTATTAGGATCATTCCTCCGTCTGGCATCGATCGCCACAACAATGCACTGATTACCAAAGCGATCGCTACTGCGATTAATTAAATCTGGATCATTTACTGCCGCTGAATTCATACTCACCTTATCCGCACCTGCTCGCAGAAGTTCGCGAATATTGTCAATATTTCGCACACCGCCGCCCACTGTGAGTGGAATAAATACTTGCTCGGCAGTGCGATAGACCACATCCAAAATAATGCCGCGATCTTCGTGGGTGGCTGTGATATCAAGAAATACCAGTTCATCGGCTCCTGCAAGGTTATAAGCCTGAGCTAGTTCCACAGGATCGCCAGCATCCTTAAGATCGACAAAGTTGATGCCTTTGACGACTCGACCTGCTTTTACATCTAGACAAGGCAAAATGCGTTTCGCTAGCATAAGCTCTTCAAATTTCCCAAAATCACAGCAAGAATGAATATTTTACAGCGCTTTGCGATCGCGATTCTTTAAACCAAAAAGATGAAAGGCAGCGCGAAGCGCTGCCTTTCATCTTTACTTGGCAATCGCCAAGGTTTTGATCTCAGGAAAAACGAGAGGCTCATTTAGCGTTTGACTCATATTGCCAATAATCGCTTGTAAATAAACACGCAACTGCTGGAATTTAGTCACATTGGGCTGATATGTGCCATCAGTTTCCAACTCAAACAATCGACCTGCAAATAAGTCACTGCTAAGCGTCGGATCCTCTAAAATCACTGAGTTCTCTGGCTCTTGCCAAGGGAATAAACCTTCTGGCAAATCACCTTGCAGGATACTCAAAATGCGATCGCGACATGTTTTGATATTAATCCCGCGCATTTGTAATTGTTGAAGTAGTTGATTAGGATTAACAGATTGCGTGAGGTTGAGGCGACAAATCTCTTGCAAGAGAAAGTAATCAGAATATTGCTGGCGTGCAACATCTTGGAAATTTGGATAAAGCGGCGATACAGCTAAACCGTTTGCCAATGCCGAAGCCTCTAATGGGTCGATCTTAGCATTAGGCAATTTTTGGGATAGCCAACGTGATAGCAAGGGAATATGCATAGTATTACCTAGCAACAAAACTTGATGCACATCTTCACCTAGAATGCCCACATTACTGAGAATAGAATTGAGTTCGCGATTGAGTCGTTGGGTAAATGGTTGCAAAATCAAATTTTCTAGCTCACGGCGCAAAACAACGATCGGTTGTCCCATCAGTTCCTCATTCCAACTATCGACACCTACGTCTCTTCCAAATGCGACTTTAACGCGATCGGCTAACTCCAACATCTTTTGACCAAGGTCAGAGCTTAACAAATATTGCTGAAGGAGGATTCTTTGCTGTGGTGCAGAAGCACCAATCTCTGGCAAGCTGAGACGATCAAAATTGCAGAGATGACGATTAGGATTGGTAATCAACTGCCAATGCGGATAGAACAATTGCACGACAATATCTTGACTGATGCTAATGCCAGCATAGTCAAGACTGCGAATATGTAGTTTGGAGCGATCTTTAGTCTGACTAAGCCCCTTGGTCAGGCAGAGACTAGTTGTAATTGCACCTGCATCAACTAAAAGCGTAACTTCCTGTGAGATTTTCTGATCGTGAAGCAGAGATAAAACGGGAGCGATCGATTGATCGACTGCCATCACCTGCTCAGCTTGATTAACTAATCCTGATTTAAGAATTGCTTCGCGGATATTGAGAATGTAAGTATCAGACCAGTTGGCAGGATATCCAAAAACAACCCCACTGAGCTTCAACAAAATCAAACCAACATCAGGCAGTTTTGGATGATTAGCTCTAGTTTGGATTTGCTCCAGAAGGTTTTTGAAAGCAGCAATTAACCAACGCAGGCTTACCTGACTGTGATCAGTCCATTGGATGATTGGCTGCCAAGTACTTACACCGCGATAGGGTAACCCAAGTTTGAGAAACTGTTTGAAATGGGCAAGAGCAACTTCGCCATCTTCTAGTCCAGCATTCTGCGATCGCTTAGAGATCGTCCGAATATCTTTAGCGATCGGATCATCTAAGCTTTGATCTGCTTGCCAAACAATTTTGCAGACCAATTCATCAGCATCATCAAAATATAGAGAATACACTCGACCAGTGTCAGCATTAAGTAAGCTTGCCCTTATGGCGGAACTACCGACATCAATGCCTAAAACCCAAGTATCATCAAGACTATAAACTTCTTTCTCAGGTGGTGCCGGAATCAAAGCCACGCTTCGTGATTCTAATACCAGTGAGTCAATATCGAAGACATTTTCACTAGTGTCACTAATTGGCGCTACTGATGACAACCCAAGCTGCTCACGCATATCATCAAGCAATGGCTCGTTAAAGTTAAATGAGTTCAAATCATTTAATAAATTCTCCCACTCATTATCAGCAACATTACTCGGAGCATCCCTTTGAGCATCTGCAAATTCATTGAGCAATAGGTCGTCTTCCTCATCCTCAGGGATATTCTCGAAATCGATGAAATCAGCGATCGCATCCATCAAGACTTCGTCTGGAGATCTTGGTGGGATAGCTTTTTCAATCGTATTTGCTAAACTATCGAGCTTTTCATATTCTAAAGAAGCAAAAAACTCATCCGCTGATAACTCTGAAGCTTCAGAACTAGAATAATTATCATCTTTACTTATATTTGGACTTGTATTTGGCTGCACTAGTTTGGATTCGAGATTCTCTAGTGCTATAGTCCAATCATCTTCAGATTCTTCTTTCTTAATATTGGTATTATGATTTCCTGAAGCTCTTGGAACTTCTTTACTAGTCTCAAGTTCAGTCAGTGCCGAAGAGTCAATAAAATCCATCGACTCTTCATGTGCAAAGCCTTGCATAATTGTATCTAATTGTTCTTCAATGGATTCCATCGTTTCAGGAAAAGAAAGAGGCTGATACATCGTCTTCGCACCAAAATCAATTTCCTCAGAATCTCCTTTGGTTATAGTTTGCATGACTGTATCAGATTCTTCTAATTCAGTTGCGGGATCAAACCCAAATAAAAGCGTGTCAAGATCACTTTCATCATCAAAACTTGAATTTGCATTGATGATTGCTGCCTTATTGCTAGCTTCAAGCGGCAAAAACAATTCGTCAAGTTCATCACTAGTTGTAAATGGTGCTTTTTGAGAGTGCTTAGCTGCATTTTCGGCTATTATTTCTGCAAAAATTGCATCCATATCATCAACATTAGACGGAACCAAATTGGATACCAAATCAGAAGAAGAAGGTAACTCTATTCCTGAAATATGATCTTCCGTTTTTATGTCAAACAAAGAATCAGGATTATCAAAAATTTCAGGAATATCATTGGATTCAACTGTAAAAGGAGATAGCTGTAAATCGACAATATCTACGTTAACCTCTGAGATATCTTCGCGATCAGCAAAGGAGTCGGCAAATCGATCAATAAATAAGGCATTGGGGTTTTCTATAATTGGTGGAACTTCTAATTCACCAATCTCTGATTGGTTGACATTTTTGCCACTTGATTCTTTGGCTGAAACCTCAATGATTGTCGGATAGGCTTGAGATTCTTCAGTATCCCAATTGGATAAAGCGTAGGGTGTATTACGAATAAATTGATCAAGATTAGCAGCAATCTGTGGATCTGCTCCAACTCCACCAGCATCAAGGAGCTCTAGATCGGCATTAAGATCATTAACTAGTGAATCCTCCCATTCTGGAAAAACCGAATCACTGATTTTACTATTCAGTAAAATCAGTGATTCATCAGAATCATCAGCTTGATCATTATTAGAATTATTTAAAAGTTGCTCAATTTTGGATTCTAGACTATCTAGACCATCTGGACTATCTGGGCTATCAACGTTTGTGTCTAAATTTATATCAACTGACGAGACAGCAGAAAGTTGAGAAGAATTAAAAACTTCTAGTTCATGTTCAGATGTCGAACTATTGAACATTAGTGATTGCTCTTCTCTCTGGATAGGTAGTTTAGTCATATCGAGGGCTTCGTTACCTAGCCATGACAGTAGATCCTCATCAGGAGAAACTTCAGCAATATTAGTGGTTGGGCTAGGTCGATTATCACTTTCCTCCAACCATTGCAGAAGTTCAGGATCATCAATTAATTCCCCAGATTCACTGACTATCTCCTCAACAGGAAAATTTAATGAGAGTATATCAAAATTATTGCTTTCGTCTTCATTCTCCTGCATTCGAGTGCGTGGGGCATCAAATCTCTCGACTATTTGGGTCGCCGCCTCTAAATCAAAATCGGGATTTAACTCACGAGCTGCGATCGCGCTTTGAGGGTCGAGAATAATACTTGTACCGAAGCCAGCCAGATCAATTAATGGATCAGCTTGCATTTCAACAATTGGCTCCTCGAACAGGTGCTCCTCATTATTACTTAATATACTATCCAGTTCAGTTTGGCTATTTATATCATCATTAGTCACAACTTCAAGAAGCTCAGCCTCAATAGTTGATGCTTCAAATGGTTCAACTTCATCCACTTCGCCAAATTTATTGCCAGCTAATAAAGCATTTATCAATTCCTCATCAGCTGGTTCTGTAAAAGTTTCTAGATATTGGATTGGAATATCATCTGGTAATTCAGGAAATATATTGGTGGCAGATGGAGATATTTCAGCAGAATTTTGCGGCTGTTGAACAGTCTGCTGACTAATCCTATCAACTAAGGCACTAATTAAAGCTTCACCCTTTTGTTCAAGGGTTTCGATATTACCGAGCTTGGCAGCGATTGATGTTTGATATCCTTGGATTTCCTGCTCTAGCGATCGAAATGTGGTGTTAAACATTTCGTCGAGGTGCAGCAAAAAACGATCAGTTTGTTCCTGTACTTTGTTGGCAAATTCTTCCTGTTGAGGATCAACTAATGGGCTACCAGTAGCAGAGGATAGGTTGACTAAATTATCATTGAGCGTTTTGGCGACCGCCTGATTAACACTATTAGCAAGAGTTCCCGCCATAGTTTGCTGCAACGAGTCAGAAATCTGATCGCGCATGTAGTTATTAACTGAGCTTAGAGATCGATCTAATGATTCCTGTTGATTAGTTTGAAACTCTTGAAACTGTTTCATCCAATTCACACGATCCGATTCAAGCTGTGAGATTTCAGCGTTTAACTTTTGTTTTTGTTGATTTAAAGTAATTAATTCTTGACTTATTTGCGCTCGTTGCTGGGACTCAACAATTTTATTTAAACTCGCCGAAATTTCTCCTACCATGAGCGCCCTTTCGACGGCGAGAGTTTGACTGACTACTTGCTGCACCGATTGCTGGACTGACTCTTTAACAACCTGTTGCAATGTCTGTTGAATTGCTTGCTGGAGCGAAGCAATCATGCGATCGTTGACAAATGTAGAATTTGGTTCAGGTGTGCCATTCGTCATTGTGCTAGTCTCCTTTGTCAAGTAAGATTCAGCGCCAAATAAGTTGCTAACTACTGGGCTAACTAATAGGGGTGGCAATGCTTCTAGTTTATCTGTTTTAAATAGGTCTGTCTTGAATTCTGCTGTTTTTGCGTCATTTTGATTAGATGGTTCACTTCCCAGATGATTGTTTTGGTCATTATGAGGATGGCTTTTTTCTTGCAAGTGCGTTACTAAAGCTTGATATTGCGGCTCTAAATCACCCAAATGTGAGTCATCAGTTAGTCCTTCAAGATGCGATCGCATCTGTTTTAGCTGCTCCCTCTGGTTGATCAGCTCTGAAGATGGCTTCCTTGATACTGATCCTACTGGGCGGCTCAATAATGTATTGATTTGATCGATCAAACTACTAATCAGAACTTTTGACATAACGCCCCCTGCAAGACCTCCATAACGACAAGATAAAGGGATATCATCTTTGGATTTATGTTGCTTAGTGCTATAAATCCAAAGATTACTAAAATTAGTACGCAAATTGGCTCTTAAATGAGCTACACTCTAAAGCCAAATTTGTTAGCAGACAATAGCACACATCTTTCCCAGTTTTTTGCTAATATCTTGGCGATTTTTCTATATTTTTTTTTGTGAGTTTCTGGCGAAGATGACTATGAAAAACAAATCGCATGTTTCTCCGACTTTTTCAATGGCTCCGCCATTTCGTAGATTAACTAACTACTTACTTATTTCTGCGATCGCGACTTTATCAACTATGGCGATCGCAAGTAGCGCGGTTGCTGAACGGCGTGAGGTCGATATTCGGCTGCTAGTGAATCAAGATGAGGGGTTTACGGTGATGACACGTAAAGCTGAAATACTAGCGCGATCGGCGGCTCAACGGACATTTGACCGTGATGTACTTGTCTCTGATGTATCGGTCAAAGTTACAGCTCAAAATCTAAACCAAGATCAAGCTGCCATTATCTTGCAATTGATTGTTTCCCGTCGCGACTGGGCAAGCCGTCCCGATCCCAAAATATGGGCAACCTATTTTCCGATGGCAAAATCACTAATTGGCATCAAATAACTGATGTTACATGGAAGGACTTTCTGCGATCGCGAAAGTCTATCATCTACGTTCTACGTAACATCAGTAAATAAAAAATAAGGCTAGCGCAATGCGCTAGCCTTATTTTTATAAAAAACATGTGTTGCTTTGCAACACATGTTTTTTTGGAGATTAGAACGAGAATACAGTTCTTAGAGTACCAACGAAGATGGTGCTGTTAGTGCTGTTGTTATTAGGATTGAAGATAAACTGAACATCAGGAGTGATGCGGATGTTGCTGGTAACTGGGAAGTTGTAGAACAATTCCAAGTTGGTTTGGCTTGAGTTGCCAACGCTTCTATCGATAAAAGGTTGACCAACTGCGACACCAGCCATTGCGCCTTCCTTGAAAAGATCAGGGAAAGCAAAACCAGCCATCCAAGTTTGAGGGCTCAAGTTGCCTGCTGTAGTTGGGATACCACCAGTACCAGTGAATAGTCCAGCTGTATAACCAGCAGTAGTAGCACCAACACCACGGTTGTCAATTGTACCAAATCCGTAGCGACCAAAGATAGCAATACCCTTAGCAAACTTCCACTCAACGTTTACGCCGCCAGCGTTAATGTTGGCATTGTTTACAGCACCGTTGGTGTATTGAAGCTTGATGGCAAAAGGTTTTTCACCAGCGGCATTCTTAGGAGCAAATTCCAATTCACCAGTTGCTTGGTAAGCATCACCAAATAAACCACGGTTTACACCAGTAGCTCCACCTGTAGCTGTAGGGCTACTTGCATTACCTGCTAGATAAAGACCACGAATTGTGAAAGCGCTCTTGCCAAGATTCCAGTCAAAGGCTGCACCAGCTCCACCTGTTTGACCATTCACCAAAACCATCAAAGGATTGTTGATGAAGAAGGTAGAAGCAAAATCAACAGCTTCGTTGTTAGCAAATGAGTTGGTATCAATGTGATCGTAAGCGTGCATTACAGGTCCAATAGAGATGCGCGCATCACCAAGGTTGAAGTCGTAACGCAATTTGGCAAGTGTAAAGGTTGAGCTTAGACCTGTATAGTCTTGACCATAAGTTTGGAAGCCGATATTGCTAGCAACACCAGTAGTTCCAGTAGTTGTACCAGCACCAAATACTCCAGGAATATTAGTTGTTCCGCCATTACCAACTTCTAGTCTGGTCTTCAACAAGTCGCTGCCTGTGAAGCTGGTGTTGAGGTCTAGACGAACGCGGCTAGATACGAAAACATTTGTGCTGGTTGTAGTTCCCGAATTACCACTAGCACCTTGGACGGACATGATTGCTTCGCCAGAAAGCTTGGTAGTGGTGGAGAACTGTTGAGCTTCGAGCTTAGCGACTTTAGCGTCAAGAGCATCGACACGACCACGAAGGGTTGCTAGTTCAGCAGCAAACTCTTCTTGAAGCTTTTGCAAGGTAGCGAGGTCTTCTTTGCTAACCTTGTCAGCCAAACCTGCGGAAATGATTTCGTTAATCTTGTCTAAACAAGCATTCAAACCTGCGGCAAATTCATAGCGGCTGGTTGCTTGTCTACCACGGAAAGTACTGTCAGGATAGCCAGCGATACAACCGTAGCGCTCTACCAAGGATTGGAGTGCGGTGAAAGCCCAGTCAGTTGGCTTAACATCGCTAAGTTGAGATACTGAAGTTACGTTTTGAGCAACTGGATCGCTGCTCATAGCTTGGCTAACTTGTGAAACATTTGTAGTCGTTTCAGCAAATGCAGGGGTTGCGGCGACTGCACCAATAACACCTAATAGACTTAGGCTGCCAGCTAGATTCAAAGATACTTTTTTCATTATTCCACTCCTCACGAGAGTTAAATTTTTAAGTTTGCGTTGATTTGTGTAATTAGCTAGGATTTTTCAACCCTTAGTGCTTTCGACATAATCTAAGTTAACTTTAGTAAATCTATAATAACAGATTAAATCTAAGATAACTGACTACTATTACGAATGTTGCTAGATTTTAGCTACATCAAACCTTAATTGTGATGTATCATAGCATACCTAGTTTGAATATTTTGTCCTCCGATCGGGTTATCTTGAGAATAAGATATTCATTAAATAGCAATTTTTGTGATGTTAGCATCTTTTAGTTAAAGACCTCGGCGTAATTTGAATCGGCAAAATTTTACTATTACCAAAACTAAAGATGATAGTTGAGATGAATTGCTGCTCTCTAGATTCAGATTGTTTCAAACAAATAAGCGATCGCTATACTTAGAGTTTTAACATGTGCTTTTTATGTCTTTTGCCAATCAAAACCCAGATTTAAGCAATATTGCTCGACAACTAGACAGTGACAATTCTCGCGATCGCCTTCGTGCTTTAGTGTCCTTACGAGATTTAACGCCCGATGAGGCTGTACCGCTAATTTTAAAAGTAATTGATGATGAGAACTTACAGATTAGATCAATGGCGGTATTTGCTCTAGGTTTGAAGCATACAGAGGACTGCTTTCCAGTTTTAGCAAGAATTCTAGAAACTGAGAATGATTATGGGATTCGCGCTGATGCGGCTGGGGCAATGGGGTATCTTCAGGATAATCGCGCTGTGGAGCCATTGTTACGCGCTTTTTATGAGGATACTGAGTGGCTTGTCCGTTTTAGCGCAGCAGTGTCGCTAGGAAATCTCGGCGATGTGCGTGCCTACGATGCCCTCATTCAAGCCCTAGATAGTGAAGAAACGATGTTGCATCAAGCAGCGATCGCAGCTTTGGGTGAAGTGGGTGATTTGCGATGTGTCGATCAAATTTTGCGGTTTGCTCAGTCTGATGATTGGCTAACCAGACAACGTTTGGCTGAAGCTTTAGGACATTTGAGATGTGATAAAAGTCTATCAGCTCTGAATTATCTCGTTAAAGATGCTCATCCTCAGGTATCGGCGGCGGCTCAATATGCGATCGATCGACTTACGACCAACTAGTATAAAGATCGGCAAAACAGATCCTTAGATACTTTCTTTGATGATTAGGTAAGGAAATAATAATGACGATGATTTTGGCTGGTGATATTGGCGGCACAAAGACTCTTTTGCGTTTTGCCGAAAAAAATTCTGATGAGCTTACAGTTTTATACGAGCAGCGCTTTGCTGGTGCTAATTATGCTAGTTTCTCTGATGTTTTGCGCGAGTTTATCGAAACTGCCAAGATAAATTTAGGTGAATTGCCATCGTTATCAGCAGCTTGTTTTGGGATTGCTGGCCCAGTGCGCGATCGCCGATCGCAATTAACTAACCTCGGTTGGTCATTTGATAGCGATCGCCTTGCCGAAGAGTTCAATATTGCCAACGTAAGCTTGATCAATGATTTTGTAGCAGTGGGCTATGGAGTTTTAGGATTACAGCCCCACGATTTGCATACTTTACAAGATGGGCGTGTGGTAGAGCGATCGCCGATTGGAGTTATTGGAGCGGGCACAGGTTTAGGTGAAGCATATCTAGGGTGGAATGGCGATCGCTATGAGGTTTACCCGACTGAGGGCGGACATACAGACTTTGCGCCCAGAAATGCTCTGGAAATCGAATTATTGCAATATTTGCAAAAGCGTCACGATCGCGTATCGGTGGAGAGAGTAGCTTCGGGGACTGGAATTGTGGCAATTTATCAGTTTTTGCGCGATCGGCAAACCTCTCCAGAATCAGCAGAACTAGCTGAGAAAGTAAAGCTATGGGAAGCAGGTGATCTTAATGTTGATGTGGCGGCGGCGATCGCCAATGCGGCGTTAACAAATTTGGGAATTAATAGCGAAACTAATCTTGATCACATAGCCACACAAACGATGCAAATGTTTGTGGCGGCTTATGCAGCCGAAGTGGGAAATTTAGCTTTGAAATTAATTCCTAATGGTGGCTTGTATATTGCGGGCGGCATTGCTCCCAAAATATTGCCTTTGCTTCAGGATGGAACATTTTTGCAGATTTTAAAAAGTAAGGGTCGAATCAGCCCCGTGTTAGACGACATTCCGATTCATATTGTGCTTAATCCTGAAGTTGGACTAATTGGAGCCATGCTTTTTGCTGCTAGGTAGCTATTGCAGTTTTCAGTTGAGTATGGCACAAAAAAGTAGGGGCAATTCATGAATTGCCCCTACTTTCTGTACTGCATTCATTTGAAAACCGTAATAAGGAACGCAAAAAGAAAAATCGACCGATTCGCGATCGATTTTTCTTTTTGCGTTTTATAAAGTATGTCCCATCCGTTTTGGAATTGCCTCATTAAAGTTTTTGGTGATTAGAGATAGAGATACTGCGATCGCCTTCTCTCCTCCAACCCTAATCCCCAAATCACTATCTGCATCACTTACCGTACCGATATGTTGCCAACTATTGCCCAGTTGACTGGTGAGATAGGTTTCCCATGCAGTGCGATCGCCTTGTTTCACAGACACAACTATTCTACTTGCGCCTTCACCAAAGAGGACTTGTGTAAGGTGACTGTTATCAGCATTGGCTAACTGAATCTGCGCTGTGAGTTTGCCAGAAATGCATGATTCTGCGATCGCGACGGCAAGACCACCTTCAGAACAATCATGGGCTGACTGCACTAAACCTTGAGCGATGCCTTGACGACAAGCAAATTGCACTTGGCGCTCTAGTTCAAAATCTACAGGTTGAGGGCGACCTGTGACTTCACCAATAACTGAGGCGAGATATTCAGAAGCAGCCAGACTAGAGCGATCGCTACCAAGTAGATAAATCGCATCACCAACGGATTGCCAACCCTGACCGCAAACCTTGGTCACATCTTCCACTAAGCCCACCATACCGATTACAGGTGTAGGATAAATCGGTTGGGAATTACCTTCAGCATCAATGGTTTCGTTGTAGAGGGATACATTCCCGCCAGTTACAGGAGTTGACAACTCACGACAAGCATCGGCAATTCCACGACAGGCTTCGTGCAGTTGCCAATAACCGATCGCATTTTCTGGACTACCAAAGTTCAAGTTGTCTGTTACTGATAGCGGCTCAGAACCAACGCAAGAGAGGTTCCGCGCCGCTTCTGCAACGGCAAGTTTTGCGCCTTCATAAGGATCGAGGTAGACATAACGGGCATTGCAATCGACAGTGGCAGCGACACCGACAAGAGAATCAATTTGAGATGCCGCCGTTCCTAGTTCGCCAACACCAAAGCCTTGACTACGCAAACGAATCACCGCCGCATCAGCTCCCCCAGGAAAGATGACCGTATTATTCTGCACTTGGTGATCGTATTGGCGATAGACCCATGCTTTGGATGCGATCGCAGGCGTATCGAGTAATTGCAAAAGCGCATCATTGGGATTAATAGGGGGAAAAGAGGCGATCGCAGCTTTCTCATCCCAAGCCCAAGCTTTCTTCGCATAATCAGGCGTATCAGCTAACTGACGATGATAAATCGGTGTATTATCTGCCAACGCTGTCGCAGGAATCTCCGCAGCAACTTCACCATGCCAAAGAATTCGCACAATTGGCTCGGCAAGAACTTCACCAGCAACAACTGCATGAAGTCCCCAACGCTCAAAAATTTCAATGAGTTCGGCTTCCCTTCCCTTATGGGCGACAAAGAGCATCCGTTCCTGCGATTCAGAGAGCAGGTATTCGTAGGGAGTCATTCCCGTCTCCCGCGCAGGAATCTTGTCCAAATCGAGGACGACACCAACGCCACCTTTTGCTGCCATTTCGGAAGTGGAACAGGTCAAACCCGCCGCACCCATATCTTGCGCTGCAACTACTGCGCCTGTTTTAAAAGCCTCCAAACAAGCTTCTACTAAAGATTTCTCAAGGAATGGATCACCCACTTGTACTGCCGAACGGCTTTGCTCAGATTTGTCGGAGATCTCGGCACTAGCAAAACTTGCTCCCTTCATGCCATCACGCCCTGTGGTGGAGCCAACATAGATCACAGGATTACCAGTGCCTGAAGCTCCCGATTTGACGATTTCCTTGGTTTCCATAATCCCGATCGCCATCGCATTGACGAGAGGATTACGGTTATAAGCTTTATCAAAATAAACTTCGCCACCAACAGTTGGAACGCCGATACAATTGCCATAACCAGCAATACCATTAACGATGCCATTGACGCGACTACGTACCCAAGGATCAGAAAGTTCGCCAAAACGCAATGAATTCAAAATCGCGACGGGACGCGCTCCCATCGTAAAAATATCGCGCAAAATACCGCCTACACCTGTAGCAGCACCTTGGTAAGGTTCAACTGCCGAGGGACGGTTATGGCTTTCGATTTTAAAACTGATGGCAATATCATCGGTAATCTTGACTACGCCTGCATTTTCTCCAGGTCCCACGAGAATGCGATCGCCTGTGGTCGGAAATTGTTTAAGTAACGGGCGCGAATTTTTGTAGCAGCAATGCTCTGACCACATCACGCCAAACATCCCCAATTCGGCTTTGTTGGGTTCACGACCAAGGCGATCGCAAATCATCTGATACTCATCAAGGGTCAAGCCTTCAGACTTGATTTCGGCTGGAGAAAATTTGGTAATGATATTTGCGGTCATAGTTAACGTGCGACAAATCTTGGGCGGTCAATATCGATTTTACTAGTCAAACTTAATTTTCGACATAAAAATAGGAGTAGCGCGATGCACTACTCCTATTTTTATGGGTTGTATAGCGATCGCAACAGCATTAAATCTAAGTTAAAGCATCAGGATCAATACCAAGTTCACGTAACTTAGCAGCTAACTTATCAGCGCGAAGGCGCTCTTGCTCAGCGCGAAGGCGCTCTTGCTCAGCACGAAGGTGCTCTTGTTCTGACTGTTCTGCACTCCATAGCAGCAAGTTACCTGAGCGATCCCACCAACGCAACCAATTCATAGACTGTCCTAATCTTTCTCCAGACCAAATTCCTAAAAATAATTCTAGCTCTGGAATCCATACTTGCCCTTGGGAATTCAGCTCCTGTATATTATATTTCCCATTTTCTAAACAGCGCACTTCCAAACTGGGCTCATAAGGGTCATAGATGACATAAGTCGGTACTTGTAGAATGTATTGATAGAAATAAAGCTTGCCATAAGGAGGAGTCGATCTTACCGAGAATTCACCACATTCTGACTCAGATAGAAACTCCATAACAATGCTAACAGGCTCACCTTCCAGATTTTGAGTATAACTGCGACGGACGGTTCCCTTTGTAACAGGATAAACTTTGGATACATAAAACCAATCAGGAGCTTTGACAACGGCTTTGTTATTTATCGTGGCAACTAGTCCGAAGTTAGAGCCAATGAGCATTTCTGATTGGATGAGGCTTGCTGCTCCTAACGCATCGGTAAGCGCCGCCGCAAGGGTTGGTTGTTGAATATTCTCCACAGGATCGTCAGGTAAAACAAAATCGGTGGGCAAAGATTCCCAAGTAATTGTTGGCTCGGTTTTGGTGGATGGTATTTGGAGAATCATAAAATTGATCTCAACAAAAAAGTTGCAGTGATTTACTTTAACTGGAGTCCAGTATAGCAATAATACTAATACTCACAATGGCGTTGCCATTGTGAGTATTCAAAGCCCTTAAAGACAAAAAGAATTTGGATTAATTGTTCTTTTGTAAGACAGTTGAAATAAGGCGATCGCTATTAATTGCAAATAAAGCAGGGAGATCCTTAGAAGGAAGAGTCATGGAGCTGATAAAGTCAACTTTCCATCGTTCGCTATAGGTTGGAGGAAGCGGGACAATTAGATCTTGAGAAACTTTTTGAAGCGCAGGTTGAGAATTACTGAGTATGCCAATTAAATCTTTATTTTGATTGCAAACAATAATCAATGATGGCTTTGAAGATACGATCGCTCCATTGACAACTAGCTGAGGAATATTACTTACTTGTACTTTAGTTTGACCAAATAGTATTTTCCCAAGATCGATTAGCAGCACATTTTGTCCTACAAGGGTAATCTTAGGAATATGTTTCTCAAGCGGAATTACGCGATAGATCGATTCAATTGGCAGAATAAACCAAGCAAGACGTAAGCGAAAAGCAACATATTGCTTTCCAATATCAGCACGAAGTTCTGAAAGTCGTTGCGATCGCAGAGAAGAAATGGCTGGCATAATTTGGTAACTGGTAATTGGTAATCATCCAAGTAGGGTAGGCAATGCTCATTTTGAATGTATAAGCTGAGATAACGTTTGTAGGAGCTCATTATCTTTAAATGGCTTTGAGAAATACGCGGAAGCTCCCAGACGCATTGCTAAATCTCGATGTTTTGCGCCACTTCGAGACGTGAGCATCATCACAGGAATATTTTTGCAATCATCATCTCCACGAGATTGGACTAAGAAGCCAAATCCATCTAGTCTGGGCATTTCGATATCGCAGATCACCGCACTGACTTTGGAATCTTTAGGTAATGTTTGCAATTTCCGCAACTTCTCCATTGCTTCCAACCCATCTTTAGCTTGTTCAACCCGATAGCCAGATTTTTCTAGGGTCATCGCTAAGAACCTGCGTACGTTAATCGAATCGTCAACGACAAGCACGGTAACGCGCCGATCTCTTCGCTCTGATGGTAAGGTGAGTGTTTTGCTGGGAGGTACATCAATATCAGCAATTGACCAAGTGAGTAAGTTGTCAATATCCACCAGTGGCACAAGCTTCCCACCACCTAAAATAGCGCAACCCATAAACCCAGTCGGCATTGGGATCGGGCTTTGCAAACCACGAATGGTTACTTCCTGTTCACCCCAATAGCGATCCACTTGCAATCCGAAGGGAACGTTATTGCGTGTCACAACTAGCATTAAAGGTTCGTCTACAATCGGGCGATTTTCAGTTTCAACTTGAGATTGAGGACGCGAGAAGTGAAGGCGATCGCCTAATTTCAACAAAGGCACAGAATAGCCTTCCCAATCTAACACCTCTTGGTTAGCAACAGTATAGATCGGAGCATCCTTAATTAAGAGGATTTCTTCAACCGCACTAGTGAGAATTGCCATCTGTAAACCATTGCTTTCAAATAGAAGTACTCGGGCAATTGAGAGAGATACTGGCACTGTCAAGACAAAAGTTGTCCCCTGTTGAGCTTCTGTTTCGACACGGACGCTGCCACCAATCATATTCAAATTTGAGCGCACCACGTCCATACCAACGCCACGACCTGAAAGCTCAGTCACGCGATCGGCGGTACTAAATCCTGCTTCAAAAATCAACTCTAATAGTTCAGTTTCACTAGAGCCATCAAGATCACTCTCGCTTAATCCCATCTGCAAAGCGCGATCGCGTAGTTTGGCAAAATCAACACCATTGCCATCATCGCTGACGGTTATTACGGTTTGGTTACCACGATAACCTGCGGCAATTTCGATCTTTCCTTTTGGTGGCTTACCAGCAGCAATACGCGCTTCTGGCGTTTCAATGCCATGATCAAAGGCATTACGAATCAGATGCAAAAGCGGATCTTCTAAAACTTCTAAAACCGATCGTTCAACTAAAGTTGAACTACCACGCACGACAAGTTCAACCTGTTTGCCATGTGTCAATGACAAGTCTCTTAGCAAACGGGGGAATCGACCTAAAACCTCACTGAGCATTCGCATTCTCGCTTGCTCGATCGCAGTCTGCATTTGTCGCGATGCACGTCCCAACTCACGCTCAGTACCCTCCGTATCAGTTAAAGCTGTGTCCAAATCGCTGGAAACTTCTTGTAACTGCACAACACTATCCATAATTTCCCGCGATAGTATATGTAACTCACTATAGGAATCCATTTCTAGTAGATCAAATCGACTAGCATAGGGGAGAAACACTTCTTTATTTGGATCTTGACTGGTAAAACGATCACCTTTAATACTGGCAGGCGTTTCGGATGCGATTACTGCATTTACAGGAAGGAGTGACTCAGAGGAGGTCGCCACTCGATCATATGCATCTCTTAATTGAGAATTAGATTGCTCTAAGCCATGCATTCGTGTATTTAAAAGTTGCACCAGATCTCGCATTCGTTTTAGCTGCATACGTAGTCCGCTACGCTCAGCATTCAACTCACCGAAGCGATCGCTAAGTGCCTCTAGCTGTCGGAGAGGAACACGAATCGTAGCATCTAGATTTTCGTCAGGTTTAGCAAGGTCATTGCCTACAGTATCATCATCATTGCCTGAATCTTGAATATCCTCTAGATCTAGCGCAGATTTTTCCAGACCAATTATTTGTTCTTCATGCAAAAAGACACTATCTAATAATTTTGCGTTAGCCTCTACTATGCTAGAAGAATTGAGAGATCCTGCATCTGAATCTAAAAAGAGGGCGACATCAAAATGTTCAGGTAAAGCCTGAAACTGACCAACCAAAACAAGGGCTTGAGATCGTCGCCAAGCTTCCAGAGCCGCCGTTGTCACTTCGTGAAGATTATGTTTTTTTGATGCTAAGGCAGTGCTAATTTCTGCACAAAGACAGCTAAATGCAGGAAGTTCGAGTATTTCTCCCAAACAACCAAATTCTTGACTGGTAAGTTCAAACTCTTCCCGCAGTACATTAGATGTGGGATCAGCTAGGACAGCAGTCAACCGCTCCAAAGAAGCATCTACTTCCGTCGAAAACATGATTACCCGAATATCCTCACCTGATTCTTCAGAGAGGATATTCGCTTCATCTTGAGCCGTTAGTTCGCCTAAAATTGTGCGCAAATGTTTGAAAGGAGGATTGGCAAATTCTTGCAACCAAGCATCATCAGGAGTTTTTCGCTGCTTATGAATACTAGCCGTTTTCCTCATGTTATCGATCGCACTAAAGAATAGGCTTTCGACCTCAGGAGTCGCCTTTTTGTTACCAGTTTGTAAAATCTTAAAAAAGTCTTCTAATTGGTGAGCGAGTTCACTTAGAGCCATAAAGCCCATCATCCCTGCACCACCTTTCATCGAGTGAGCTGCCCGTAAAATCTTATCGAGGGCCGATCGCTGCAACCCGTGATCGCTTAAGCCAATGATTTCTGTCTCAATATCCGACAAAAAGTCTTTAACTTCATCAAGGAATAGCAATCGAATTTCCCATTCGCGATCGCTTAATGTATTAGTTGCCATATCGACCTCTACTAATTTTTAAAATTATTTTTGAGACCTGCGCAAATCACAGGTCTCAAAAACTTTATGCCGCATCAACCTTAAAGGTTTCCACTGAAGCTTGTAACTTACTAGCAACGTCCGCCGTCTCTTGGAGGGCGATTGATACTTCACGGGAAGTAGCTGAAGACCTTTGAGACTGGGTAGAGAGATTTTCCATAACCAGCTTCACTGACTGAGAAGTTTTTACCTGCGAAGTTGTTGCGATCGAAATGCCTTGGAAGAGTTCGTTTACCTTCCTCGCCACATCCACAATCTGACTCAAACTCTTCCGTGCATCTTCGACCTTGTTCGTACCTTCAACAACCTGCAATGTACTTGCTTCCATTGATTCGACTACTTCGCTAGTTTCTTGTTGGATGCTTTCGACAATCCGTGCAATTTCTTTGGTTGCCGTTGCTGACTGGGCAGCAAGTGCGCCAACTTCTTCCGCAACTACCGCAAAGCCTCGACCTTCTTCACCCGCACGCGCCGCCTCAATACTGGCGTTCACCGCCAACATGTTTGTTTTTAGCGCAATCTGGTCAATTAGAACGACAACTTTAGAAATCTGTTGAGATGCTTCACCGAGACGTTTTACCTTTTTGGTGGTTTCAGCAACGGTTTGACGCAATTGCAGGATACTGGTTGCTGACTGCTCGATCGCGATACTACCAGTTTCTGCTGTAGTTGCTGCTAAGTTGGAGGCATCAGATGCTTCCTTAGCATCACTTGCCACCTGTTGAATCGAATCAGTCATCTCTTCTACAGATTGCAGCGCATCATCAAGTTGTTCGGCTTGTAGGGTTGATTCACTAGCTAGGTTGCGAATCGATTCATTGTTGGTATTTACTGAGGAGTTTACCTGCAAAGTGGCAGTTTTTACTTGCGATACAATGTCCCGCAAACTTTCCACGATCGCATTAAAAAAGTCGGCAACGATACCAATTTCCCCCTCCGAGATTTGAGCGCGAACGGTCAAGTCTCCACTCACCGCACCCTCAACATCAGATAGTAGTGTAATTAACTCTCGCTGAATTAACTCACTCCGCTGACGTTCTTTTTCTGCTAATTCAGCAGATTGTCGAGTTTGCTCTTCTTGGAGCGAAATGAATTCTTGCAACTGACCCGCCATCAAGTTGATGTTGTCGCCCAACTGCGCCATCTCATCTTCACCTTTTACGGTGAGGCGAGTCTCAAGATTACCTTTCCCAAGTTTGACTACCGCATCAGTTGCATCGATTAGAGGCTTTGTGGCGCGTCGGGCGATCAAGATCGCCAATGCCGCAGCCAATATCCCTACCACACCTGTTGCTGCTATCAAGATTAAAAGCAACTGTTGTACAGGTTGAAGTGCAACGTTAGTATCAATTGTCATTATCGCTTCCCACTTCAGATCTGGTAGCCCGTCCAATTTTGGCAATGGTGCATAACCGACAAATTGTTCTTTATTAGAAAAGCCGTCAACAGAAGTTGCCACATCAATTTCACGCTTTGCAATGATAGAAGCTAGTGCAGGAAAATCGGTTTTTAGCTGACGACCAACTTTCCCCTCTTCTTTGGCGATAAAGAACGAACCATCGGATTCAGATAAGTGGTACTGCCCGTTACCCAAACCAAAGTCCTTAATAATTTTTTCAAGCTCAGATGCCTGCGTTCTTGTCCGAATCACAGCAATAGTTTTACCTGTGACTGCATCTTTAACTGGCGCAGCAATAAAGAAACTTACTTTCTTGCTGACGACAGAAGGTTCAGGCTGACTGATGTATGGCTTGTCAGTTGACAGAACCGTTTGAAAATAAGATCGTTTAGAAATATTAGCGGGTGGTGGTTCTGGGCTCACATCAAGCATCAGAGAACCATCCAATCGGTACACAGCGATACTGTCATAGATCAGATAGCTCTTGATATAGGCATCTAAAATATCTTTCTGTTCAGATATTGGGATAGCTTCTCGTATCTTTGAATTGGTTAAGAATGAAAGTTTGGCAAGAACTTGAATATCTGCATATCGATCTCGCATGAAATAGGCAACCCGATAAACCAATGCATTGGCAGTATCAGCTTGTTGTTGTTTGACAGTGTCAGTAATTTTTTGTCCAACATAGAAGTAAGCAAATCCACCCAAGGCAATCAAAGGAATTGTTATCGCAGCAATAGATACAACTGTGGTCTTTGTCTGCAAACCTAGAGAATTCCACCAGTTTCCACTGAAATTCTTTTTAGCTGCTGGAGCCACAGGTATAGATATAGATGAATCCACTATACCCACCGACTCATTGCTTATTCCATTATTAGAAGATGTATCATTGCTATTGATTGCATCAGAGCTATCAATGCGAGAACGTGAATCGAGAACCATGATTTAAAGCTCCGTTGTTCAAGGAAAAAGTTAAAAGAAAAAAGAAAAAAGAAATCCAGTTTACACAGTGAAGTTATGGCTGGAGATCGCCTCTGCATCTAAAACATACAGATTTTTATTAGCCCCTTCAGCATTGAGGAGACAACCACGCAAAAATGGTACGGACTCAATGGGAATATTTGTCTGCGGAAATTCTAAGGGCGATACAATCTCTGTCTCGGCAAACCGCAACACTCGCCCAATCCGATACACCCCTAGCCCCAGAAATGCACCTCCGATTTGTAAAATGGCGATATGGGTAGCGATCGAGGTGGAATCAAGCGGTGCAAACCCCAAAGCCTGAGGTAAATCTAGCACCCAAAAGACATTACTGCGATGCTCAACTAAACCCATCAAACAAGCATTAACGTTAGGCATTTGCGTAAAGCGATCGGCATCTAGCACTAAGGTTTCACGCACATATTTGAGTTGTACCGCCACAATCACATTTCGCTCTATTTGCAAGCTGAGGTGTGGCAATCCTGCGATCGCCTGTGTTCGTTCCTCCTGTAGCTCGATCATTAAGTCGGACATTTCATTACCCTCCTAGCGATTGCACTGCATGCAAAATCTCCTCTTTTGTAAATGGCTTAGTGAGATAAACATCAATCCCCTGTTTGATTCCCCATAAACGATCAATTTCTTGTTTTTTACTGGTGCATGCAATTACAGGCACTTTAGCTGGAGTATTTTTTTTAATGGCTCGACAAAGCTCAAGCCCACCCATTCCAGGCATTACTAAGTCGGTAATGACAATATCAGGTTTATCTAACTCAAACTTTGCTAAGCCTTCATTACCATCACAAGCGTGTATCACAGAATATCCACCCTGACGCAAATACTCACAAATCAATTCACGTTCCGAAGAGACATCTTCTACTACCAATACTATAATCAATTTCTAAATCTCCTTACTATATAAAAATATATAAAAACGGATAAATCACAATGCTCAAGGTATAGGTATCTATATAACAGAGCGCATCGCCCGCAAAATATCTTCACGAGAGAACGGCTTAGTAATATAAACATTAACTCCTTGTTTCATGCCCCATAGTTTGTCAAGCTCTTGATTTTTAGAAGTACAGGCCACAATTGGAACATCCTTCGTCTCATTATTTTTTTTCAAACTGCGGCATAGCTCTAATCCACTCATTCCTGGCATGACCAAATCTGTAATCACAACATCAGGTCTCTTTCCTTCGATTTCTTTGAGGGCTTCTTGCCCATTACTTGCACTGATTACTTTATAGCCACCTTCCACTAAATAACCAACAATCAAATCCCGCTCAGAAGCAGTATCCTCAACTACAAGAACTGTCGTCATAATGCATTCTCCCTATATATTTTTTTGTTCGTTATTAACTAGTGGCTTTTTCAGATAGGATTTTACTTTTTTGTAATAATCCTAGTATTTGAGCAAACTCATGAATCTTAGTATATAGAATATAAAGATACCACATTTAAGCAATGCCTTTTCAGATTCCTGATGTTTAATTACTGCAAAACCAGCAATTAATGGAGGCTTAAATATTGCCACAAACATGCACACAAATACCTACATCAAATGACGCATAATCATTCTCAGTAAGTCGGCTTTGACAAATGGTTTGGTCAAATAATCTGTAGCACCTGACATCCTCGCTCGTGCGCGATCAATTAATCCTTTATTACCAGTCACCATCACAATGGGAATATCTTTTAAAACCGAAGATTTACGAATTAGAGAACAAAGTTGATAGCCGTCAACAGTGGGCATTCCAATGTCTAGCAAAATCAAATCAGGACGAATAGAAGTGATTTTCAACAAAGCTTTTATGGAGTCTTGAATCAACGTAACTTGAAAATCTTCACTACCTAAGTAAGTGCTGATCATACTGAGCATTGATTCACTATCATCAATACAGGCTATCTTCCAGATTTTTGATGATTGTTGTGGAAAAATCTGTGAGATCCCAGCTATATCTCCACCTAAACTAGCTACATTCACAAAAGATTTTGAAAGTTTTTCGATATTTTCTTGCTCTTCGGCAGGAGCCAGATAATAGGTGTGCGGCAACATATCAAAAGGAGATAAAGGCTCTCTCAATATGATGGAGCCATCACTAATAAGGGGAGCGAGTTGCTTTGCGATCGCCAATGGATCTTTACCGAATAATGCACCCAACTGACAGAAGTTAAAACCACGTAAAACTCGCCCAAGTCGCTGTACAGTATCAGCCGACATCCGTTTTTCCGCACTTTTTTGGCTGACTAAATAGGGACATTGGTAGGGGGAAACAATCATCGGTCCAAATTTATACCAAGCTTGAAGTCGCTGCGTCACAACTTCTAAAATCCGATCAATCGATAAGCTGCAATAAGTTTCTTTCAAAAAGTGTTCATAATAGATACCCTCAAAATCACCTTCTGGCAAACACAAGAATGCTTCGACAACTTCTTGGATGATCCGTGCTACTAGTTTCCCAGCAATAGGTTTTGACAGATAGTTTTCATCAACTAGCCACAAAATTGCAAGATATTCAATACAAAGAATTTCGCTAGTAACTTTGTACTTCGCATTATCTGGAGATGGGTCATCAAACATTAGCCGAAGCTGAGATCGCAATTTGTCGTTCAGTTCAGGAACTTCGCGACTTAAACTTCGTAGGTGTCTTTCTAATCTTTCAAAACTATCTAATGAGTGGGAAGCATAGACCAATTTCCCGCGATCAATATAGAAAGACCAACGAATGCGATCTCGGACAACATATACACATCCAGATCTACTTAGCTCTAAACTTTTTAATAAGTTCCGAGCCGATTCCTCGTGCTCTTTACACGTTTCATCTAAATCTATCCCAGCACGCATAACATTAATTGCCGATTTTTAGGTATGAACTTTGATCGTAATCCTACTAGCTAGTATAACTTCGCACCTTGTCAACTTGTATTTAACCATGCGTTAATCTTTTTAATTAAGGCATCTCTAATTCCCCTTAATAGTTATTAAAGCATATTCTCGTCGAAATTAAAATTAGTTGATTGTTTTTTTGCAGACATTTCAACAAAACCTTAATAAGAGTAAGACATATGTCATGACAGGAAACAATTGCATACAAGGAATTTAGCATCGAAGGCAATATTTCCTGTAAAGCAACCCTATACATTCCGAACGATTAACAAACAAGCCATAAACACTTGCCAGGCAAAGATTTCAACAAAAATGGATGCGAAACAAAAAATGATTTTATAAAGTTTTAATCATGCATTTATTATGAAAATCGCAGCCATAAAATACTAGGATCAAGCTATTCTTACCTCAAAGACAAACCCAAGCAAAATATTCATGGATATATGCAGTTACCCTAGTCTAAATGTTACTAGTTTTCAATTTTCAAGCCGCAATATTTAAGCCATTTGGCTGATCAAAATAGTTTTTCCTATCGAACAACGCCAATTCAAAGATGAACTGCAATGGGTTCTAATGAAGCAAAAAATACTTCACAAGGGAGAGATGACCAAGAGGTTTTCTCGGTTGGCGATTCATCAAATTCACTATCTTTTAGGAATAATCTATCTTCACTATTTTGAAGTTTATACTTTTGGGATAAAACCCTCTAGTTAGTTCTTTTGTATGTCCATCCAATCCACGCTCCTATGAATGATACAAATTGGCGAAGAAAGACACTAGTTTTATGCTTTCAGACAACTTCTCATGCTAGCAGGATCTCTTCGATTATCAAATGCCCTCGTCTTTAGGAATGCTGGTTTTGCAGAAATAAAGAGTTTAGTCCTCACTTTCCCTCACTCTATTTATTTCTGTCATCGTCTTTTTTGGGCTAAACCAGCAAGTAAATACTTCGATGCTTTGTCAACATTCGTAAACACAATAACCGAATGGTTGCAACCAATTACGGTATCACTTTCCCAATATCCGATCGCTTTCTTCAACTCGGCGAACTTGGGATGGAACCAGAATCGAGCCGATTTGGGATTCCATCTCGATACTGACCAGCAATTCTCATTATGAGAATTGCTGGAATCTGTTTCATCCTTTGCGTCGTCACTGTTAATGATTTATAGCAATGTAAGAGATAGCTAGGACAAATCAAAACCCAAATTAATAAAGGCGGAGCGAAGCTCCGCCTTTATTAATTTGGGTTTTAAGTCCTAAGCAAAGCTTACATTGCTATAGGATTACTAAAATATAGAACCCTAACAAATGGTCTTAAAACTGTGTCGCTTTTTTTATCGAAACTTTTGCCTCTGTTTTTTTATCCACTTGGATTATCCAGTCTATTAATTACGATCGCCTTAGTAATTTTGTTATGGAGAACCAAGCGATCGCGTAATGCTAGTAACTCTAGTAAATTAATCAGCTTATTTAAAAAAAATCGTTTTGCCTCAACCCTAATAGGCATCGCACTAGTAATTTTATTGTTAAGCAGCAATGAAATTTTTTCTAAGTGGTTAGTGCGATCGCTGGAATGGCAATATCTGCCAAATGGGGATATCCCCAAAGCTGAAGCAATCGTAGTCTTGGGCGGCGGTACAAGACCACGCATAGCGCCGAGACCTTGGTACGAGGTCAATGAAGCTGGAGATCGCATTTTGTATAGCTCGTGGCTCTATAAGCAGGGCAAGGCTCCCTTAATGATCGTCACTGGTGGCAGAGCCGAATGGTTAGGCGAGGGCGGTAACCCTGAGTCCGAGGATATGGCTGCGATCGCTGAATTTATGGGTGTGCCCTCTGATGCCATTATCCAAGAATCGCAATCTTTTAATACCCGCGATAACGCGATTAACACAAAGGAAATCCTTGCTAAAAAGGGAATCAATAAAATATTGCTAGTAACATCGGCTCTGCATATGCCGAGATCGATGGAAATATTTCGGAAAGTCGGCGTTGAGTCTATTGCTGTCCCAACTGACTTTTTATCGGTGCAAAATGACAACAACAAAGGTTTCGCCTCAATACTTGAGTTATTGCCAAGTGTGGATGCGCTCAAAAACTCCACCAATGCGATCAAAGAGTACATTGGCTTACTTGTTTATCAATTAGCAGGATGGGCTTAACTGCCAAAAGAAAAGGCAAGTTTTCTTAAAAGTCCTGCAAAGCAGCACTTTTAAGAAAACTTGCCTTTTGATTTCAACGTAATAAATACCACCATTTACCGTAGGTACTTGTGCACATGATGGCTCTCTGATTAAATAGGCGCTAGTAATATCACAAAATTTATAAATCCTTATGAGCAGGGGCAACGGCAAAAATAGCAGCAGCATGAACACGATTTGGCTCGTGCTGGGATTAGCTGCCCTCGGAACTGGCATGGGTGCAGCGATCGCTTCGCGATTGGTCTCCCGAACATCCTCTACGGAGATAGCCACAGCCACAAATGAATCAGCTTTAAACCCTGCGAATCCTGTTGCAAGTAATGAATCGCGAGCCTTTTGTCAATACAATGCTTTGGAGTCGGTGACGGCTTCCCTCTATCAGGTCAGATCGATCAATGCGATCGCCAACGACCCATTACCAGTTTTATCAAGTCTGAGCAGCAGTATTAATGCTGATCTGATCGCTAGTTTTACCCCCGCCCCATTTCCTCAAATCAGCGATCGCGCCCGTACTGCCAAAATCCCGATCATCATGTATCACGACATCACTGCGGTAAAAGACGTAGATTGGGATGTCACACCTGAAGATCTCGAAAAACATTTTCAAACACTCCAAGAAGGTGGGTATACACCGATTACGATGGATCGCATGGTTAATCATCTGCGTACAGGTGCGCAATTGCCAGAGAAGCCTGTATTGCTCACCTTCGATGACAACTATGTCGGACAGTACAAATATGCGTTTCCACTGCTAAAAAAATATAACTATCCAGCAGTATGGTCTGTTCACACTCGCTTTGTCGGCACAGGTGGGAAAAAACCTAAAGCTACATGGGATCAACTTCGGGAAATGCAAAAAAGTGGTTTGATCACCGTTGCTTCCCATACAGTTAATCACTTAAACATGAAGAACTTGAGCGATTCTGAAATTGAACGAGAAGTGTTGGAATCGAAGAAAGTACTTGAAAAAGAATTAGGGATTCCTATAGATTACTTCACTTATCCTGAAGGAGAATTTACGGAACGAGCCAAGGACAAAGTTAAGGATGTTGGTTATAAAGCCGCACTTTCAATGAGCCTCGATCCTCGTCAAGAGCGCTCAGCTAATGAATCAGAAGATTTGATGTCTATTATGCGTTTTGGTCAATCACGTTTTAGTGAAGCGATCGAGCAAGCTTCTGGAGGAACCTCTGCAAGTCAAGTTTCACTTTTGCCAACAGTAAGTAATGGAGTAATCAATTTTACTACTCCTGTAGAGAAGCGCACTGTTACTATTGATGGACTGCCACTTACTCTTGTACATGGCGGCCGCGCAGTCACAACTCATGCTGATAAACGCGCTCAGGTTGCTGAGATTCTTGCCATGACTCCCAATGCGATCGCGGCGGTTGATGGCGGCTTTTTCTCCCTCGAACGTATTGATGGCAATACGATGATTGGACCCGTAATGAGTCAGTTTTCCAGCTATGCAGGAGTTTTTAACACTGGGAATAAAGGCGAAAACCCCCTTCTCAATGGTCGTCCTCTGGTTTTGATTAGCCCTACGACAGTCAAATTCATTCCCTTTAATGCCGCTAAGCACACTTCTCTAGAAGCTGTAAGAGCAGAATTGCCTGATGTCACTGATGCCTTTGTCGCCGCAGGTTGGCTAGTCCGCGATGGTAAACCACAATCAGCAGAATCCTTTGGTAAGCTTTATGGATTTGACGCAAGTCGCGATCGCGCTTTTTGGGGAATTGATCGTTCAGGTAGACCGACAATCGGCGTAACTATGGAAATGATCGATTCCGTCGGCTTAGGGAAAATCTTGGCGAAAGCTGGGTTGAGAGATGTAGTCATGCTCGACTCTGGCGCAAGTGCATCGCTTGCCTATCGGGGCAAGTCAGTCATGGCTTACGAGCCTCGACCTGTTCCGCACATTGTGGCACTTTTACCACCCGATCCCGCTCCTGTGGAAACTGCTGAAAAGCCTAATTGCCCAGTGAGCTTAAATCCATAATATCAATTCACAAAAGTGTGACGGCGCTTTTGTGAATTGAAAACCAAACCCAGAAAGGGTTCTAAAAGCAAAAAATGGCTGCGCCATTTTTTGCTTTGGGATAAATAGTTTATTTAAGGGGAAAAAACTAAAGCTTTGGGAATGGCGCTGATCAGCTTTTGGGTGTATGGCTTTTGAGGATTGGTGTAGATGGATTCAGCGGTGTCCAGTTCGACAATTTCGCCCTTGTTCATCACCATAATGCGATCGCTCATAAATTTAACTACACCGAGATCGTGGGAAATAAAAATATAAGTTAATCCAAATTCTGCTTGTAGTTCCTTTAATAGGTTGAGAACTTGGGCCTGTACCGATACATCAAGAGCAGAAACAGGTTCATCGGCAATGATTAATTTGGGATTAAGTGCCAAGGCTCTCGCAATACAAATACGTTGCCGCTGACCACCAGAGAACTCATGGGGATAGCGGCGCATCGCGCTTTTGGTTAAACCAACGCGCTCTAGTAAATAGGCGACTCTTTCTCTTCTGGCTTCAGCTTTGCGATAACGCTCAAAGCGTTCTTGATGGCTGTGGACGATTAATGGCTCAGCGATCGCATCGCCAACACTCATACGCGGATTTAGTGAGCCGTAAGGATCTTGAAATATAACTTGCAGATCGCAGCGTAACTTTTGTAGGGCTTCTCCTTTTAATTTTGAGATTTCCCGTCCTTCAAATTTGACTGAACCCATCACGCCATTGGTCAAGCCCAGAATTGCCCTACCTGCGGTAGTTTTACCGCAACCTGACTCGCCAACTAGTCCAAGGGTTTCGCCACGATAGACATCAAAACTAATATTGTTGACGGCGACTAGATAGCGTTTTTTGAGTCCTAAAATGCTACGAATTGGGAACTCGATTCTGAGGTTCTGGACAGAGAGAATTGGGGCTTGCTTTTGCAATTCCGCTAAACGAGCAACTGTTTCTTCGGGGGGAACAACTTCTAAATAACGAGAATCACTGGGTTCTTTCTCAACCATTTGCCCATTTTGAATTTCCATAAAGTCGCTCACCGTTGGTAATAAGCGTAACTGGCGATCGGGTTGAGGACGGCAAGCGATTAAGCCCTTAGTATAGGGATGTTTTGGCGATTGGAAGATGGCTTGTGTATCGCCACTTTCGACGACTTCTCCTTGATTCATAACGATCGCATGATCCGCGATCGCTGCCAAAATCCCTAAGTCGTGAGTAATAAAAATCATCGACATCTGACGCGATCTCTGAATCTCTTTTAGCAGTTCGAGAATAGTTGCCTGTACGGTTACATCAAGCGCTGTTGTTGGCTCATCGGCAATAATCAATTGGGGATTGCAGGAAATCGCCATCGCGATCATCACGCGCTGCAATTGACCGCCTGAAAGCTCGTGGGGATAGCGTTCTATTAATTGCTCAGGATTGGGTAACTGCACTTCCTGAAATAGCTGGATCGTGCGTGTCTCGGCTTCCTGCTTAGAAACTTTTTGGTGTAAGCGAATCGCTTCGATGACTTGATAGCCACAGGTAAATAGAGGATTGAGCGATGTCATTGGTTCTTGAAATACCATTGATATGCGATCGCCTCGGTATTTCAGCATTTTTTGTGGCGATACTCGCACTAGATCAAGAGGTACTTCGTCACTGGGGCGAAATATGACTTCACCATTGGTAATTTTGCCAGATTCCCCCAATAAGCCCATGATTGCTAAAGCTGTTGCTGATTTGCCAGAGCCAGATTCACCAACAATGCCAAGGGTTTGTCCTTGGGCAAGATCAAAAGAAATATTTTTGACTGCCTTGACGATACCTTCATCGCCCCTAAAGGAAACCTGTAAGTTACGCACCGAAAGCAATAAATCTTCAGTCTGGACTGGATCTTGGGCTAAAGCGGGGGATTGTGACATAGATTATTAGCTGGCAGAATTATTCATTATTATAGGAGAATTATTAGGAGAGAGCTTAATGCTTTCCTAGTTAATGAATGATTAATAATATGCATCTTCCCTATTCGCAACTACTTACACCCGATCGCGATCGCGCGGCTTTTATAGCTAGTGATGCTGTGGTAATTGGCGATGTGCATCTCAGCGATCGCGTGAATATTTGGTACAAGGTGGTGATCAGGGCTGATGTCAATCGCATGGATATTGGCTACTGCACAAATATTCAGGATGGAGCGATTTTGCATGGAGATCCTGACCAACCTTTGATAATTGGTGAATATGTGACGATCGGGCATCGGGCGGTGATTCACTGTGCAGAAATTGGGCGCGGTTGCTTGATCGGGATGGGAGCAATTCTATTAGAAGGAGTGAAAATTGGGGCGGGGAGTATTGTCGGGGCGGGGGCTGTTGTTACTAAGGATGTGCCTGCGGGTGTGGTGGTAACGGGCGTGCCTGCGAAGGTGATGCGCGAGCTTTCGGAAGAGGAACAACAAAATGCGATCGCCCATGCAGAAAATTATTATCAGTTATCGCTGTTGCATGTGCAGTAAAAAAAGCGGCACAATGTGCCGCTTTTTACTTAATTCAGGATTAAATTCACCAAAGTCCTAACGGCAAAACCAGTGCCTCCAGCATTGTTGTAACCAGAATCGCGCTCAGTCCAGACTGGTCCAGCCACATCAAGATGCGCCCATGCAGTAGTCTTTTCGACAAATTGCTTCAAGAATAAAGCCCCTGTAATCGCACCACCAGCCCGCGAACCTGTATTTTTAAAATCAGCAACTACTGACTTTAATTGATCAAAATAGGGTTCTTCGAGGGGCATCCGCCAGAATTTCTCACCAGCATCCTTAGCGGCTTTAGCGATCGCCTCGGCAAAGTCATCATCAATCGACCACATCCCTCCAATATCCTCGCCCAAAGCGACCACACAAGCACCTGTCAGCGTCGCCAGATCGACGATCGCATCCACACCCAGTTTATCGGCATAGACGAGGGCATCCGCCAAAGTCAAGCGACCTTCAGCATCAGTGTTATTTACCTCAATAGTCTTGCCATTAGAAGCAGTCAGGATATCCCCTGGGCGCATCGCACTACCATTGACCATGTTTTCGCAAGCGGCGACAATGAAATGCACTTCGATGTCTGTAGGTTGGAGCTTCGAGATCGCCTTAGCTGCACCTAGCGCCGCCGCCGATCCGCCCATGTCAGTTTTCATCAGTTCGATGCTGCTGCCCACACCAGTTTTTAGATTCAAGCCGCCAGAGTCAAAGGTTAGACCTTTGCCCACGATCGCTAATTTGCGCTTCGGCGTACCGTTGCTGTAGGTAAGATGAATGAACTTGGGCGAAATATCTGAGGCTCTTGCCACACCAAGGAATGCCCCCATGTTTAGAGCTTCGCATTCGGCTTGTTCGAGAATTTTGACGTTGAAATACTCTGATTCCTCAGCGATCGCCACGGCAGTATCAGCCAGCGTAATCGGCGTAACGACATTTGCAGGTGCAGATACTAACTCACGCGCCAAAATTACACCATCGACGATCTGCTGTGCTTTTGCGATCGCAGGATTGGCTAACTCAGGCTCGGTTTCTAAAATCTCAACTTGCTCTAGAAACTGGGGATTAGCATTTTTGGATTTAAACCGCTTGTCTTGATGTGCTGCAAGTAACACACCCTCTGCGATCGCCTGAGTTGTCAAACTCACATCTTGGTTATAGGTAGGAAAAGCCAGAGCCAGCTTTTTCACCTTCCCCTTATTTGCCCATTTCACCGCCGATGCGGCGGCTTTGCGCCAAACATCAGCATTAGCCTTAGCGGGATCACCCATGCCGATCAAAATCACCTTACGGATCGCATAGTCAATACCCACACGCCCACTGACCGATGTACCAATCTCCCCCGTAAATTCTGACTCAGTAATCAAATCAGTTAAAGTACAAGCTAGAACCTGAATATCCAAGTTTTTCAGTGCTTCAGATAGTTGTAAAGCTTTTTTTTCTGGATTTTCTAATTGCTCATTGCTAGATTTTGGACTAGCAAAAACAGCGATCGCAAGGGCATCACCATGCCAAGCCTGCGGAGCAGTTAATGATGTAAGAATATTCATTTGTGGATACAGTCTGTAAATTTTGTTGCGACGTTACAACTAATATTAACGCCAGTTCGACGATGGCGAAAAAAGGTGGTTATCGCGAAGCGATAACCACCTTTTTTTGCTGTTTTCTTAGAAGTCATGGCAAAGCATTACCCCCAAATTTCTAGGTTTGTACTACAATCTGTAAGGCAAACATACGGCGCTTCTTCTCATTTTGACCCGATAGCATGATGATTGTCACATGTGAGCTATCAGAAGATGATCACAGTAAGGTATGTTAGCTGCTATTTTAATGACGATGAGAGACGGACTGAATTATGCGAATTTATTCCAGTTGGTTGACGCTTGGTGCGAGTTTATCGCTTCTGATTCCAGCTTGGACAGCCAATGCTCAAGAATTTACCATGCCTCTAAAACCTTATACAAAGGTCGTCTTAGAGCCTGATAGTTCGATCAAAGTTACTTCATCAATTAATGAAGTAACTACCCAAAAAAAGGTAGAGATCCTTAAACCCAAACCTGAGTTAGTAAGTAATCAGCAACCTATTCTCCAAGACATTCAGATAGTGATTGCGGCTTTACCGAAAGCCGATGTTTCAGAATCGTCTAAATTGCCTACCTTAGAGACTACTATCCTTCAAGATAGTCTGCGATCGCAACCTGAAAAAGTCAGTTCTTCTACTGAACCTGCCAGAGTAATTCCTAGCGCTGCGGCTTCTAACTCAGGGCAACTTGATCCCGCCCAGACGCTAGTTGTGCCAACGACACCAAGCCAAGTTAGATTGGATATCACCAAGCCAGTCACTCTAGCAGAAATTCTTGACTTAATTGAAAGAACTAATTCCGATGCAATTCAAGCGCGAATTGCTGTAGATCGCGCTCGCGCTGGGCTAAGATTTGCAGAAGCAGGTCGCACTCCCACCGCTTCGAGTTCCTTACAGTATAGTGTTACAGATTCAACGACCAACTTAGCAGCTAACCAGACTAATCAATCCCTCACAGGCACTGTGGGAATTAATTACAACATCTTCGACTCAGGTGTTAACGATGCTACAATCCGCGCTGCTGAGAACAACTTACGAATTGCTGAATCAAACCTTAACCAAGTTAAACAGACAATTCGTCTGAATATTGTCACTGCCTATTACAGCTTGCAAAATACTGATGAAACCATTCGGATTCAGCGTAAAGCTGTTGAAAATGCCGAAAGGAGCTTAAAAGATACAAAGGCTAGAGAACGAGCAGGCGTTGGCACAAAATTTGATGTACTGCAATCTGATGTATCACTTGCTAATTCTAAGCAAGATTTACTCAATGCCGAGGCAGCTCAATTAGTGGCAAGGCGTGAATTGGCTCGACAACTCAACTATCCGCCTACAGTCGAACTTACGGCTGCTGATAAAATTACGCCCGTGCCCGAATGGAAGTTACCAGTAGAAGAAACAATCTTACTAGCAGTGAGGAATCGTGCTGAGTTAGACATTCAGAGATTACAAAGAGAAGTTGCCCGCGATAATGCTAATGCCTCACTAGCAAAGTTAGGCCCACAGGTTAGCGTATTTGCCAACCTCAATGCGGCGAATGATTTTACTAATGGGAGTGGTATTGGTACTGGTTATCAAGTTGGAGCAACCTTAAATTGGACTCTCTATGATGGTGGTAGAACTGCTGCTCAAGTAGACCAATTTAAAGCCGATCAAGCCACTGCTGAAAGTAAATTTGAGCAGGCTGCTCGTCAAGCTCGTTTTGACGTGGAAGAGTCATATATCAATCAGCAATCGCGCCTTAAGCAAATTGACACTGCTACTAAAGCTGTCCAACAAGCTGAAGAAGCGCTGCGTTTAGCCCGTCTACGTCTTGATGCAGGCGTTGGAACTCAGCTTGAAGTAATTACGGCTGAAGCAGCGCTAACTACGGCTGATGTCAATCGAGTGCAAGCAATCATTGGTTATAACCAGTCCCGCGCTAATCTTGAACGAGCTATAAGTGGTTTATAAATACCAAAGCCAAAATGGGAGAGCGCAAAGTGCCCTTCCTATTTTGGCTTTGGTATATTTAAAGTGCAAGACAAAAACTAGGATTAACTATGGTGTCCGCTACAGATGGATTTATTTATGTTTCTTGTCTCTTCATCATTGTGTGGGTTATCCTTAGCACTCAATCAAGTATTAAAAAGCTTGAGCAAAAGATAAAGCGTATGGATCTTTCTCTAAGCTTGCTATTAAATCGAATGGAGATTGAAGTTCCATCTCTACTCTCAGATCGAGTAAAACAGATTGCACTAGATCCCTATCGCAAAATAGAAGCGATCAAGCTTTATCGAGAAGAAACAGGGACAAGTCTTAGAGAATCTAAAGCAGCAATAGAAGAGTTTATTGAACAGAGTCAAAAAAAATGGAGCTAAATGACTATATAGTCTTTTTAGCTCAGCTATAGCAAACCTTGGTTTGCTTGGGACATAAAACCAGAAGATGAGTGGCGGCGCTTTGCGCCACCACTCATCTTCTGGTTTTGGTTTGTACTAGCTAACTCTTTTTTTGCTATAGGATAAATGTCTACCGATAGGTAGTCAAGTTCCCAACTTGCTAACATTTATAAAGATCTCATTAATACAAAAACAAAAAGTGGCTACGCCACTCTTTGTTTTTAAAACCCTTACAGGGTTTGCTTTTTAATTCACAGAAGTGTTGTTACACTTTTGTAAAATGGTATAATTAGGTAGCTACGCCTCAATAATGACGCGGACATTACCGCGCTTTTTATTGACACGACAAGCAGTAGTATCTCCAGAACGCTCAAACTCTAGATCTAATAATGTTTGTCCAATCCGTAAGTTTTGAATGGATAGACGATTAATGGAATTGAGTAAGCAGGGATCGATAATCCGAAGCTGATTATTAGGTGCATCGGGGACAAGATTGACCATGATCGAAATTAATTGGAAGATGCTTCCCGTCGCCCAAGCTTGCGGCGAACAAGCGACAGGATATTGAACGGGAAGACTAAAGCCATCATGCTCGTAGCCACACAACAACTCAGGCGGACGATTATAGGGCTGAGCGATGGTCATATCGATTAAGCCTTGCGCAATTCTCAAGGATTGTTTGACAAGACTATGCGATCGCATACCGCTTGCAATCAAGCTATTGTCATGGGGCCAAACTGAACCAATGTGATATCCCATCGGATTGTAAGCAGGCGAAAGGTTGCTCAGAGTCCGAATACCCCAACCATTGAACATATCAGGAGCATTTAAACGAGCTGCCACACTAATCGCTTTTTCGTAATCAAAAATGCCTAAATTCAAGCAATGACCAGCATTCGACGCAATACTATCAACTTGCATACCTGCACCATCTAGGGCAAGAGCACAATAGTCTTGATCGGGCATCCAAAAATCTTGATTGAATCTCAATTTTAAATCTTGTGCCTGCGATCGCCAGAGTTCAGCGAGATCGAACAATTTTCTTTTTTCAGCTAATTCACTCATGCGGATTTTTGCTGCGTAGACATAGCCCTGCACTTCACATAAAGCGATCGCCCCCTCGGCTATTTCTCCCTTACTATTGACAATACAGTTTTCCGAATCTTTCCAGCCTTGATTGAGCAAACCTTTTTCTGAGGAACGATGATAACGGAGATATCCAGTTTCTTGACAGTTGCGATCAATCCACGCCATCGCCGAGAGCGCATTCGACCATAGCTGATCCAACGTTGGCTGATCAGCAGTCCAAGCATAATATTCGGCATAGAGCATTAACCATAGAGGTGTAGCATCGACAGTTCCATAGTAAGGAGTATGGGGGACTTCGTGACAACGTGCCATTTCTCCAAGCCTGATTTCATGGAGGATTTTCCCTTTTTGCTCATCTTGCCATTCGTTATCAACTTTGCCTTGAAAGTGAGCTAAGACCGAAAGCGTATCACGGGCGATCGTGGGATCTAAAACTAAAGTTTGTGAAGCCGCAATTATGGAATCTCTCCCAAATAGGGTCGAAAACCAAGGGACTCCCGCCGAAAGAAAATTATGTTTTTGTGATGTCTGTCTGAGCAAATAAATATCCTGCACAGCGCGATCGATTACATGATTTAGAGATTTATTATCAGTTTGAATTTTAGTAATTTGCTCAGTCCAGAGCTTCTCTTCTAATAATTCCTCTGTTTTTGCCTGTGCAAAGGTTTCAGGAACACTAACGATTGAAGTGGGACAATTATTCGTAAATAGATGAATACGATATCCAATCGTTCTCGATTCATGGGCGGCTAAATCTAAATGCCAGATGGCAGTATGATCTTGAATCTCTTGGGGCTGAAAAGAATCAAATTGAATTCGTGATTCCATCACAGAGCCGTCTAATCCTTCATAGGCAAGCACTATTTCTTTAGGCAACATTTCCACAGATTTCTGATCTTGATTCGGTAGATAGCGAAGGAAATTGCCCCTTTTTTCTCGCTTAGATCCTCTCACTTCAAATAAATCCAGAAAATCCGCATCTAAGCTTAAACTGAGCGTAAAGCTAACAGGATGGGTATTGTAGTTAGTCACTTGTGTCTGCTCAAAAAAGCCACCTTTAATCACAATTTCACGATGGATATCAATGGTTTCCGCCTTAATGTGACCACCATTTTTATCATCAATTTCGGGATTTGCACATAAAACTGTCATCGCAAAGCCTTTACGAGCCGTACTACTAAAGGCAATCGGCGATCGCCCTTCAATTTGCAACTCTAGGCGACTGAGAAATCTAGTGTCACGACAGAATAATCCCATGCTGTCTTCAATACCACCAAGGCGACAGCTTAAATCAGAGATATTGCCTAATGTGTCCGTGATTAGAAATAAGTCATCATCCTTTAGAGTCAATGTGGAAATAGGATGCTCACCAATCACACAAACCCAAGGGGAAATCTGGCTTTTATCAAGAGGAATAAATGATCTTCCATTAACTTCAATTGTCGTAGGCTCAAGAGGCTCAATTATGGATTGTGAAGTTTTATCAGGCATGTTATTTAGTAGAATTTTTTACTGAGATTGATTTCTTTAATTACACTGCAAGCCCATAGCTAATCTTGGTGATTTTTCCTTTAAAGTACAGTCGAAGATCTATGGTTCTCTCTTTGTTGATATTCTCCATAGTACTTTCTTCTCTTTCCCTAAACTTTTCGCTTATGGATAATGCCTTGGCAACAAATCATTTCGGATTGCTTTAGACCTGTTAGGCAATAGTGATTAAAAATCGCCAAAAACCTTAAAAACTTTGCAGAGATTAGAATTCAAGGATTTTAATTGAACATCCTTTTAGGTTACAGGTTTTTTTGAACTTATTCTACAAAAAGTCTAATCTTTTAATGATTGATATGTATTAAATGTTCGATTTCATTACAAATATATATCTTGAAACACTAAGGCTTTGATTAGTGTTAACATAGATAATAACGAATTACACAATAGGAATTTCCTACTATCTCTAAGCGATCATTAAAAGCCTCACTATCAGGAATTAAACAAGCTAAGCAGCAGTTTAATAGTAAAGGTTGGACTCAAGAATATCTTGCCATTGAAGTCGGTATAAAAACACGTCAACCGATTTATCGTTTTTTTGCAGGAAAAGCAGTTGAGCGGTTTACCTTTTTTGAAATTTGTGCAAAATTAGATTTGGATTGGCGAGAGATAGCTTCCAATCCACCAGCGGAACCTAATGATACTGATACTGATAAACTTGCGGCAGTTTCTAATAGTTCTAATCTTGCTACTATCTCTGCACTTCCTACCGTTCCTGTAGAAGTTGATAAACGACATTATGGACTTAATGAAAGTGTTCACCAGTATTGTGCTGAACGAGCTGCCCAAATCTTAAAGCGCGATCTCAATGAGCTGCGTCTGATCACTTGCAATTTAGACGGTGGGTGTTCTCTAGCCGCAATCCACAATGGTCAGATCATTGATACGGTTACAGGATTCACTCCTTTAGAGGGGTTGATGATTGATTATAGCTCTGGCTCAATTGACCCAAGCGTTTTGAGTGAAATGATGCGACAAGATAACAACACTGATGATTCTTCAAATCGAGAAGTGGTTAAAGAATCGAATTTAATGTCTGCTGCTCAAGTGTCAGATGACCCACGATCAGTAGCATCTGAGGTTGAAACGGATAATTCTAGAGCAAAACAAGCCTTGGATATTTACATTCATCGTTTGAGATCGTGCCTTGGTTCCATGTTGATGATTTTAGGTGGTATGGATGGTTTGGTATTTACAGCTGAATTAAGTGAAAATTCGGAGATCATCCGCGAGCTCATTTGCCAATCATTGAAGTTTCTAGGATTAAAACTCGACTTAGAACAAAATCAAAGCGATCCAATAGATTCAGACATTGCCACAACTGATTCTAAAGTCCGCGTGTTAGTGATTCATCCTCAAGAAAATTAGAGATTTTCCGTTTTTTCATTCCGTAAAACTTTTCAAACATGCTCTTAACTTCAGCAAGAATATCTTTTCCGTCGCGATCTCAAAATATTTTTTCAACCAATGTATCTACAATAAACACGGTCACTATGTAAACTCATAGCTAATCTTGGTGATTTTTCCTTTAAAATAGAGGCGAACACCTTCTGGATGCTCCCATCCAACTTCGCCTTCTAAGGGAATTCGCATTCCATTACGAACAGAATACTCCCTGAAATTACCTACCCAAGGCATAAACATCAATTTGTCATCAACTACACGATAACAACGAGATTCAGCTCGCATACTTGTAATTAACCCTTCAGCATCAAACTGAAATACAACAGAAGCAGTTGTCTCGCCATCCGTCAAAGTGGCTCGGCTAGAATGTTGATCGATCTCTTCCCAGACCACACCTTGACTAGGTAGTAACGATGTCGGATACCAAACCGTTTCCGCAAGGAAGCGTAATAATTCGCCTTGATTTAATTCAGGAGTATTGTGCATTTTAGCAACCGTGAGAAGACCGAACACTGAGGCTTGTAAATTCCCTTCTCCTAGCAGATATGTATCATGAACAAATACATTTACGAATGGAATCAATGGAATCATCTGAATTTTTGCATCCCAATCAAAGCCTAACATTTGCGTAGTCACAAGTTGCGTAGCAGTAAACTTATGCCATTTATCCTCTGTTTCATTCATATGAAACTGTCCGTACTGAGAGAGGGAAGCCTTTGTGACGATCGCTTGTCCATCCCTAAGCACAGTCTTAAAAAATCGTTGTACAGGCTCTGGTAAATCTACGATCTCTTTTTGATCATAGATTTTAGGCTGAATTAATTGCTGTCCATTTGTCAGTTTGATTCGTAATTTATCAGTCTCAGACCGCCAGCGATCGCTCCCGTACATCATAACAATCGCAAACAAGGCTACGATCAAGACAATAACAGTGACTATTAGTGGCAATTTCAACGAATACGTCATGAATAACCCTAGACTCAAGCTAAATCCAGCTAGTATGAAGACTACAGATCGCCATGTTTGGATAAATATCATTTTTCTATGTAAAATTTTAACTATGACAGGCGATCGCTTGATTCAGAGAATGAATTGCTTGAGTTGATTGAATACGGTACAAAATGTAACTGAATGGCGCTGAAATCAAATAACTCGTTAAGAGAATCTATATTTACCCAGAGTTTCTGTTCCTTATAGCAAAGTTATCGCGATCGCAGTAATGGCTAACACATGATTGTTGTCAAGTAAAGGCATCTATTCAACAGCAGGAATATCCAAAATAGCTCCGCTAAACAGCTTAACGCTCTTGGAAGATCCTTTTGATCTATACATAGCTCTATCAACCTGCTTAAAAAGGATATCAGCCGTTTCTCCATCTCTAGGACATATGGCAATCCCAATAGAAGCTCCTACAGAAACAATGGTTCCGTCAAAATCACAGTCCTCAGAAATTCGAGCAACCATCTTATTAGCAAGTTTAATTACTTCCTCTTCAAGCTTGATGTTTAAGAGAACACAGATAAACTCGTCGCCGCCCCATCGACTGACGATATCTTCACCACGTACAAAATCTTGTAAACGTTTTGCCACAGTGATCAACACCTTATCGCCAACGTCATGACCGTAAGTATCATTAATGTTCTTAAATTTATCTAGGTCGATGAACATGAGCGCGAGTTTCCAACCATGCCGTCTTGATTGAGTCAATCCATGATCGAGATGCTGTTCCAGCAACAAACGATTTGGCAATCCTGTGAGTGGATCATGAAGTGCACTATGTCGTGCATCTTTCTCCTTTGCTTGAGATTCCGATAAATCAGTACGCAACTCAAACAGCTCTTTTCTTGTCTGCCTCAGTTCAGATTCGATATCGATTCTCTCCTCCACCTGCTTAGTGAGTTCGGCATTAACATAATCCAGATCTTCCGCAGCTTTTACCACCTTTTTTTCGACTTCTTCGTTCTGAGCAATCACCTCTTCGATGGTCGGAAATGGAGGCAGGACTTTAGTGTCATTCGTAAGGACTGCATTCACCGAACTAATTTGTACCGCAGCCTTCTCGACATCTGCTTTGATTTCTTCACTTTGTTCAAGTAAATGTTTGAGAGGAATTTTCATGTCAAGTGTCGGCTCTTTAAAAGCACTAAAGTTAGCTTTAATCTCATTGTCCATATTATTTCTCCACATTAATAACATAAGGTGGATATTCTAAGATTCTTACTAAGTCTTATTTATAGCTATAAGCATAGTCATTCTATTGTTTAAAATAATGGTTGAGTAATGTATTAATTGATTGAGTTGTATGAAAACGTAATATATATTTACAAATTTATCTTCGCGATCGCGGGCACTGGTTATACCAAAACACAAAGTGGCACAGCCATTTTGTGCTTTGGTATAACCCTTACAGGGTTTGGTTTTTAATTCATAAAAGTGTGATAACACTTCTGTGAATTGGTATTACAATCTACTCCAGATAAATCTACTCCCTTCTTGTAGCTTTCTGCGAGTGCAAAACAGAAACTCTTCTTGTCTGGATGTCTATCGATAATGAGTATTTTTTCACTGTTTCATTTTTTAAATCATTATTTATTCATTAGATAACCGCCCAAGCCAGTTAACCATAATACAAGTGAATACACTATCCATCTTTCTGTTCCGCCAATACCAATAAAAGGGACAATAATGGCGGGAAAAAACACGGCGATAGACCAAGTAAGTAATACAACTAAACCAAGTAGAATCACAATATATTTGAAAGGTGCTGAAGCAATTTTGGCGGATGCGATCGCTGAAAATCCACCAGACAAGAATGTAAGCATTGCAAACATTCCATGATACGGAGTTTTGTCTCCAGAAAAAACTCCAATACCCACTAAACCGAAACCAAATAGACTAAGTGGAATGCTAATAAGCAATTTTCTGAAATATCTATGCTGATAAAATGTTGCTGTCAAAGTCATCAGCCCTGACAACAGCATTGTGGTATTAAAAATGCTCGAAGACGGCTGATAGATTATGCTGTTGGGCGGTCTGGTTGCGCCAAGATCGCTGATTTCGCTGCTAAAAGTTGTATAACCAGTACCTGATGGATACAATGCCTCAGCAGTGATAATGCCCATCAAGGCAATTGAACCAGCAAGAAAGAATAATAAACCAGAAAGTCTTAATTTATTCATGACAGATTGTTTCACTTGATTTTTTATCTGAAACGTCCGCTTTTAACTTCTTTTCTTGATTCCCCCCAGCCCTTTCACAAATTCCGTAACTTGGGGAGAGCCAATATACTCTATTGACCCAATACCTGATACTGATGCATCCAACTGTTCACTAACATTGACCAATGCACTACCGACACCTTTATTCCGAACTGTAGCTTGCTTTATCTCCAAATCTTTGCCATCAAAGCTTCCGACTCCAGAAAGGTCGAGATCTAGTACATCAACATTTCCTGCAATCGCCACACTACCCACACCATCAAGCGAAACCGATAACCGTTTACCCTGAATACCGTTGACTTCTATGCTACCAACTGCTTTAGTGTACAAATTCTCTAGAGTCTTAACCTCTACCACAAATTCAACAGGCTTAGTTGGATTGACGCTTGACCCGTTTACATTGTTGATATACAAGGTTTTATCAGCCACATGACTCTCTAGGATTGGGAGAATATTTTCCTCGGCAATGATCGTAAGAGACTCTTTCCCATTCTGGATCACCTTGAGCTTACCTACAGATTTAAAGGAAATAGAGGAGAACGAAGTTACTTCTCTAGACTCAGTTTTGAAGACTCCATCTCCTCTAATTCCAATCAAGCTCAAAGAGCAGCCTGTAAATATAATTAAAGACACTAAAAATACAGTCAAACGATATATCCACTTATTTTTCATTAAATTACTCGCTTGGCAATCATAATGAATTGATATTTTTCTATAGCTATCATGTTTCTCAATTCATAATTTGGTAGATGGTAATGATAAAGATAATTGTTAAAATCGATGTGTAAATTAACATCGTGTACTTGGATAACCAATTAGGAAGATAAATTGCGAAATTATCTTCTGTGGAATTTGAGTATTTTCGAGCCATCAAAGTCAATGGGCATTGGAGTTTAAAAGTTGGCAAGGCTATTCCTTCTAGCATTATCAAGCCATAGCCAATCCATAGCCAGACATCGATTTTGTTAGCGATCGCCGCATAAAGCATATAGAAAATCACAAAGTTGAAGAATATCCAAATCAGAGTGTGAATGACTTTAATGAGTATTAATTTGGTATTACTATCCATTTGGATTGTCTATAGTTATCAATAATTCACTCTCTAGAGACGTAAAATTTTCACTATGACAGGCGATTGCTTAATTTCTTGAATGAATTGATCTACGCCGATCTATTTATACTTGGCATCTTATAACTCCAAGCCTGCTCATGCATAATCGATCGCGCTAAAACATGGCGATAGAGTTCGCTCAATTGGATCGTTACTCCCATCCAACTAAATCGCTGATTTACATTGGCTGAAGCCTGTTTCCGCATTTTTCTGACCCATAATTCATCAAACAGAATTCGATGAATACCATTAGCAAAAGCTTCAATATTTTTCGGTTCTACTAATAACCCTGTTTCTTCAGGAATGATCGTAAACCTCAAGCCACCAACATTAGAAGCAACTACAGGCACACCACATGCCATAGCCTCGATCGCAACTAAACCAAAAGGCTCATAATGGCTAGGGATCACGCAAACATCAGCCGCAGTATAGTAAAGCGGTAAAATATCATGCCCAATCCTACCTGCAAAAAATGTAGAATCCTTAAGTCCTAGTTCATCTACAATATTTTCAATCCTTATTCTTTCTGCCCCGTCAGGCATATTTACCGAACTGCCTCCGACAATAATCAACTTGAGATTTTTGAGATCATGGCTTTTAAGGAGTGCAAAAGCTCTTACTAAAGTTTCAATTCCCTTCCTTTCATCAAATCTCCCAACATAGAGTATGATTTTTTCGCAGTTATCTAGTTTCAATTTAGCGCGAGCATGAGTCTTCGATGTTAGTCGAAAGTTAGCAGTATCAGTTCCACAGGGAATAACTTCGATCTGCCCACGAGTCGAAACAAGCGATCGCAAAGTCTCTTGCTCTTGAGGACTAGTTGCTACGACACAATTAGCCCGTTCTAAAATCTCTCGCTCAATCCTCAAGCGAATGTTCGCAACTTGAGGAATCTCCACTTGAGATTGATATTTTACGGCTCCCAATGAATGGTAAGTATGCACCAATTGGATACCGCTGGTTTTTTGCAACTCCATTCCTGCCCAAGCTGATAGCCAGTAATTAGTATGAATTAAGGGATAATTCATACCCTGACTCCTTTGGAATGATTGAAATGAGTCCACAAACTCTGGCATATGATCAAACAAGCGATCTCTAGGAATATAAGCTTCTTCACCTGCTTTGAGGCGAATCGTTCGACAATGGGGTGAATGCTGCACAATCACATCATCATCAGCATGGCTTTTGCGCGTAAACATATCCACTTGCCAACCAAGAGCCGCAAGGGTTTCACCCACATGGCGCACATATACATTCTGTCCGCCAGCCTCCTCTAATCCAATCTCCGCCGCAGGATCAGCATGATCAGAAATAAGAGCGATCGCCTGTCTATTCAAACTAATCATAATATTTTTCTCATTGTGTATGAGAGAGTTAATGGCGCTTTGCTCCATTAACTCTCTAGTGGGTTAGCATTACCAAATCGCGCTTTTGCCCATTTCGAGAATATTTCTCGGCTAAAATCTTTTGATATACCGCCTCATAGCCATCTGCCATTCGTTTCGCAGTGAAATTTATGAGGACATGCTCGCGACAAGCCAGCCGATCTAACTGGGCAGCAAGAGCGATCGCATCTACACATTCAGTGACAGTCTGACAGAGAAATCCACTTACTCCATGAGAAATCACTTCAGGAGCCGAGCCTAAACTCATAGCAATTACAGGCGTTCCTGTGACCATTGATTCAATCATTACCAGTCCAAAAGGTTCTTTCCATGTAATCGGGAAAAGAGTAGCAACGGCTCCACCCATGAGAATATTTTTTTGTTGGTGATTAGCTTCACCGAGAAATTCAATTTGCTGACCATCAATATGAGGGCGAATCTGAGTCTCGAAATAATCTAAATCTACGGAATCAACTTTACCCGCCATTTTGAGATGCCACCCTGACTGTTTAGCAATAGCGATCGCTAAATGCGCTCCTTTCTCAGGTGACATCCGACCCAAAAAAGCCAGATACGGTGGATGTTCTGGCTGGTTATAAAAGCTATAAGTATTAGGAGCGATGCCGTTATAAACTGTGGATACATAGTTTAAGCCTAAATTTGTATCCCTTTGGGAATTAGAAATACTGATAAAAGGTTGTTTACGTACATGGGTAAATAATTTCTCGTTGTCGGGCGTGAAAATACCATGCAAAGTATGAACTGTAGGTGTTTTTACTAGGTTAACGTAGGGCAGTGCGACGCAACCAACATGAGAATGAATAATGTCAAATTGATCTGCATTCTCATAGACTCGTGTCATATTCAACATGTCATAGATATTAGGATCTTTAACACTAGTATCCAATCGTAAAGCTCTAGGATGAACAGATTCTAATTTGGCTGAAGTTGTAGAATCTCCTGAAGCAAATAGAGTGACATCATGACCACGTTTGACTAATTCTTCAGTAAGTAAACTTACTACTAGTTCAGTGCCTCCATAGGCGGGGGGAGGAACTTGTTCCCATAGTGGTGAAACTTGGGCAATTCTCATTATGAATCTCCTGTCTATAAAATTTATCGCAGGCGATGATAACTTCTTTATCTAATTTATCTAAAGGTTGTTATCTTAACTAATGAGACTATAACTAAGAGATGATTGAAATCATGTATACCGAAATCGCTGGATTACTTGACTTGTATAGGAATGTATTAAAACTTGATAGGAATGATAATATTTAGTGGTTTGTGTGGTCTGTGCTTTGTGGCTTTGCGCCTTATATTATCAACATTGATAGTGAGCGATCGCTTCTAAAATACCTTGAGCATCATCGCCATCTGCGAAGTATACATGATCCTGTCCTCACAGTTTTCCTAATTCTACGTAATACCGATTCACAAAAGTGCGACAACACTTTCGTGGATTGTCCTAAAAAGGAAAGTATTTATATGGTAGGTATAGGCGGCGCTTTGCGCCGCCTATACCTATCTCTTTAGCACTACCCTGTCTAGATATTAAAAAATATAAATAAGTAACTAAGCAAAAGAAACCTTAAAACAAGAAAAGTGATATGCTCCCGACTCTTACCGATCCTCATCAGCTTCTTGCATTTTGAACAGCCAATATGTCGCCATATTTTTTAAGCATGTTAAAAAACTCTATGGGTTTGGGTAACATCACGCTTGTTACACAACAAAGCAACCACATACTCAAAAAGTTGCAAAACTGATGATGAGACCTAGTTAGGGTCAAGATGAGGATAAATCATGAAAGCAGTGCGATTAAATCTTGAAGATAGACAAGCTTGGCAGAAATTGCAGCATGTTCTGACTAGTCTTGCTTCCGATTATATGGATCTAGTAGCTGCTGAGCAAACTGAATTCAAGTTTGAGCAGCAAGTTCTATCCATTGCTTTTACGTTGATTGCTTCTGATGCCGATCGCGATCGCCTCAACGAATTTACGCAAAATATTGATCGATATTTCAATCGTATACAGCTAATTGGGGTAAGGCGCATTGAATGGGAATTTTATGTGATTGGGGAAGCAACACCATTCTTAGCACAGGGTCGTGACATTCGACTAATCGATGCACCAGCCCCTTTACCACAAAATGCTCTTGTGCGTAATACTGCTAGACGATCGCTAGTGCGTAATGCTAACGACAGTTCTATTTCTAAAGGGAAATCGAAAGTTAGCAATCTAGTTCGCCGTTTTCGTGGCTGGTTAGTCGATCCCAAGACTATCCAAGCCGCTCGCACCGCTAGTCGCATCACGATTCGCGATCCTAGAGGCGCTTTAGATGCCGTGCGAATTAATGCGATCGCAAAATTTAATGACACGATCCAATGGGTTGATACTTTCCCCTGGGAAACTTGGACAAAGGAAAAAACCCAGCAAATCAAACGTCGCCATCAACGCAATTTGGTGCGATCAGTAATTGAAGATGTCCTAATTGTCGGGGTGATGGTCATAGCCGCCTTGTGGTTGATCGAAGCTCTCTCTGGTCCATCGCTTAACTTGGCACTTTTGCCAAAGCAACATCATGACAGCAATATGACTACCGCCCAGTACCGTTGTGGTAATCCTGCTGTAAATCTCAAAAACTATGTCTGCCTGAATCGGGGAATGCGTTACGACCAAGTGGCAAGTATATTAGGAACTGAAGGAAAGCCGTTGGGAATTGATCGCAAGTTTGGAAAAGGGGCGGTAGTAGTTAGTTGGACAAGTTCTGACTTAAGTATGAATGCTACTTTTGTCAACGATCAACTAGTGTCTAGGGCATATCGACAACTGACTGCAAGTAAATAAATTATGTAAAAGGCTCGCAGAGTGAGCCTTTTACATAATTTATTTACAAGGGAGAGACGGTGCGAAGCGCCGTCTCTCCCTTGTTACAAACCAAAAAGAGGATGTCGGCGCTTTGCGCCGACATCCTCTTTTTGGTTTCGAGCATTGTTTGTAAAAGACAAAATCGGTTTAATAATTAGAATTGCCACTTGTTTGTATAACCAGCAGGAAATTTGTCTTGAAACGATCGCTAAAAATATTAGGTTGTTTGAATTTGTACGTAATACTCACAAGCATCATGTCAGTATTACCTGTGATCGCGGTTAATACCAACACAACCAACCCAAATATAGTGCAGCCTAAATCATCCAAAGCCGATAAGCGTGCCGCCGATGAATATCGCCAAATGGGACTTGCCTATCGTCAACAAGAACGTTTTGATGACGCGATCGCCGCTTTACAAAAATCAGTTGCCCTCGATCCCAGTAACCTAGATGGGCGAATCATCCTCGGCTGGACACAGCATCTTTCTAAAAAATATGATGCGGCGGCCGAATCTCTCTGGGAAGCAATTTATTTATCACCAACATCACTGCAAGCATTTAATGCGATCGGCATTGTTTACCTAGTGCGTGGCGATTTACCGCAATCTATAGTTCTACATAGCTGGGCAGCAATTCTTAAGACAGATAACGAAATCGCCCATTACAATCTCAGTCTTGCTTATCAACGCTTAAAACAATATGATCTAGCGATCGCCTATGCTCAGAAAGCGATCGAACTTGAACCTAGTAATCCTCATCCATTTGTTGCTAGTGCGATCGCGCAATGGACCTCAGGCGATCAGACTAGCGCCAAAAAAACTTTCCGTGAAGCGATCGGAGTTGATCCTCGGTATCGTAATCCTGAATTTTTAAATTTTCTTAACGAAGCAGGTTTTAGTAATGAGCAAATTCAAACAGCAAAACAAGTTTTAGCAGGCTCATAACTGTTTTTATCCAAGAGATGAGTGGCATCGCAATGTAGTCGCACTATCGAAAATTGATATTATTCTATAGAAAAAATATGATTATAGCGATCGCACCTGTAATAGTGGTGGGTAAGCTATCATTACTTATCTAGTTTAGAATTTTTTTGAATCTAAAAGACCTTGTTTGGGTAGAGCAACACAGAGGATAGATCGTGGAAAACCCAAGAACATTTCGTATAGATCGTGGCATCGGTCAATATGACTTTAATGATTACTACGCTGTGTTGGGCTTACCACTGACAGCGGAATCTTCTCTTGTGCGTAGGCGATATCTTCTAATTGCCAAATGTCTTCATCCTGATATTCATGGACGATCAAGTACTGAAAAGGAAGTCGCTACTCAATATCTATCTAAGTTAGTTAATCCTGCTTACAATGTGCTGTCCCAAGAACGAGAGCGGACAGAATATTCAGCAATTCTAAAACTTCTAGGCAAGCGCCTAATGAAGCGTAACCAAAAATTTTTGCCGCAGTCGAATATAGCCCAACAATATTTAGTTTCCTCGAAAGATTTTAATTATGAACAAACTGTTCATGACATAGCTAAAGCCCAGTATCAAGATCTAGGTAAAGCCCTAGAGCAAACTGGCTTATTGAGTGAACTAAATCTAGTACATATCCTGCTGCAAGAGGGTTATAAACCTGTACAAAGTACACCAATTACAAGCTCCTCTAGCTATATGTCTTCTACAAGACCTGATGGTGATGATACAAGAATTCAAACTGGCAACACAGCGGTTACTAGACCAAGTTCATCTGGCAATACCAGTGTTAATAACACAGGGGCAAATAGATCAAATTCATCTTATTCTAGTGCTGGTAGCAGTTATCAAATGCGGAGTGAGTCTCAAACGCCTTTGCGCAATAATATTAATACAACTAATACTTCGTCTAACACTTCAGCAAAAAGTACTAATCAAGCTAGTAATTCCAGCCAAGCCAGCAATAAAAGCAATGCTGCTGATGGTTCAATCACTCAATATATCCGCCAAGCCGAAAACTACATCAATCAAAAATTATGGGCTTCAGCCTTAAAGGAGCTACGAAGTGCCATCCAAGTTGATTGCAACAATAGCAAATGTCATGCTTTGTTGGGGTTTGTCTATATGAATCAAAAGTTATCAGGCATGGCAAAAGTAAGTTTTCTGCAAGCGCTAAAACTAAACCCTGATGAACCTATAGCCAAGCAGTATATTGATCAAGTCAGTGGTACAAATTCTGGCGGCACTAATGCATCAAAAACAGATCCTAAAGCAAAGAATGACAAAAAGGGTGGATTTTTTGGTTGGTTAGGTGGTGGTTAATTCCCTAAACCCAAAAGATGAGAGGCGGCGCTTCGCGCCGCCTCTCATCTTTTGGGTTTAATACTGACGGCGACTATAATTATGGAAAATTTATCGCAAGCTGAAATTAAATTAGCAATTCAACAAAAAGCGATCGCCCTTGGTTTTAGTAAAGTTGGGATTGCCAAAGCAGAGTCTGGCATCGAGGCGGAACGACTACAGGAATGGCTAGCACTGGGATATCAAGCAGATATGGAGTGGATGACAAATCCCAAGCGGCAAGATATTACACAGGTGATGGAAGGAGTCAAGACGGTAATTTGTGTAGCTTTAAACTACTACACTCCGCATCAACATTCAGGCGATCGCAATGTGGGCAAGATTTCCCGCTATGGTTGGGGACGTGACTATCACAAGGTCTTGACCAAGAAGCTCAAAGCTATGGCAACTTGGTTAAACACTCAAGGGGAAAATATTCAAACTCGATATTATGTGGATACTGGTCCGATCGCAGAAAAAGCCTTCGCCCAGAGAGCAGGGATCGGCTGGATTGGCAAACATAGCAATGTAATTACGCGAGAATATGGTTCTTGGCTATTTTTGGGAGAAGTGCTAACAAATTTAGAACTAGAGCCTGACACTCCACACACTGATCATTGCGGTACTTGTACGCGCTGCCTTGATGCTTGTCCAACGGGAGCGATCGCGCAGCCATTCGTCGTCGATGCTAATCGCTGTATTGCTTTTCACACGATTGAAAATAAAGCCGAACAGCTCCCTGAAGCGATCGCGGCTAATTTACAAAACTGGGTAGCAGGTTGTGATATTTGCCAAGATGTTTGCCCTTGGAATCAGAGATTTGCTCAAGAAACCTTAGAGTCTGATTTTCAACCTTTTCCCCATAATATTGATCCTCAGTTAGAAGATTTGGTAAATATGACTGATCAAGAATGGGATCAAAATTTTACAGGCTCAGCTCTCAGGCGAATTAAACGCGATCGCTGGAAACGCAATGCCAAAACAGTAAGGGATAATTCATAGTGGGGCTTCCTATCACTGTGAATTAAGGTGGTTGGGTAAGCCATTTAGCTTGTATAGATTTATTCTAGAAAACAGCTTAAATTAGAATCATCTCTAAACATAAATTTTGAGTAATTAAACCATCTTGGCTGATCTAAAGATTGTTCGACATATTAAAGACGGTGCCGAGCGCTGGAATGCTTGGCGCGAAAACACTCAGCCTGAGGAAATCGACCTGCAAAAAGCCGACTTGTCTGGGTTGAAGCTAGTCGGCGCAAATCTGTCACATGTAAACTTAACTAAAGCCAACTTAAGTAAGACAGATTTAAATCAAGCAAATCTATCAGGAGCAAATTTAAGTGAAGCTGCCTTCGTAAATTCCAATTTGCAGGGAGCCAATTTCAGTGGTGCAATTTTACATCAGGTAAATTTTAGTCAGGCAAATCTTCAAGATGTCAATCTGGCTAGCACGGATTTGCGATCACTAGAATTGAGAGGCATAAATCTTGGTATAGCAAATCTCAGTGGCGCAGACTTACGCGGCGTAAATCTAAGTGGGGAAAGTTTCAAAGGTGCAAATCTCAGTGGCGCAAATCTCAGTGGCGCAAATCTCCAAAACACTGATTTTAGTGGCGCGAACTTAAGCAATGTGAACTTCAATAAAGCAACACTAAATCGAGCCAAATTAAGGGGCGCTTTATTAACTCGTGCAAATTTATGCGGGGCTTCCCTCGATTTTGCTGATATCAGTATGGCTGGATGTCTGATGGCAAATTTTAGTGAGGCAATTTTAAATAATGCCATTTTGAACAACGCGAATTTAGGTGGCGCGATCTTAAGTGGAGCGCAACTGGTTGGGGCATCTCTATGTAATACATTCTTGAACGATGCTTCTATGAGCCTTGCTAACTTTACTAAAGCTAATCTTAGTGATGCCGATCTCAGACAATCCTACATGTATGGAGCAGTTTTGTCGCAGTCAACCTGTGTTAACACTAAATTTCATCATGCCGATATGAAGGAAGTTGATTTGAGTAGGGCAATTCTCAAACAAGCTAATTTTGCGATCGCAAACCTTCAAAATGCTTACTTTGGCGGTGCAGATTTGAGTGGTGCGGTCTTAATTGGAACTAATTTAGAGAATGCCAATCTCGCTAATGCTAATTTAACTGATGTAGTTATCGAAAGTACTATTTGGACAGGCGCAAATATCCAAGGTGTGATTGGACTTTCTCAGAAATAATGCCTCGCACTAGATTAGAGACAGTGCAAAGCTCTACCTCAAGCTTTTTGGGTTTTGAAATGCTAGGATTCAGGGGAGATTTCTATAACTTCTGTAAGGATTAGCATGGGAAGCATTGCATATTTGGATTGTCCGACAGGAATCGCGGGTGATATGTGTCTAGGTGCGCTGGTGAGTGCAGGTGTACCTTTAGAATATTTACAAGATATTGTTCATAAATTAGGACTCGATCATGAAGTTAAGTTATGGACAGAATCCGTTCATCGTGGCGGTATCGAAGCGACAAAAATGCATGTTGAATTATTAAACTATAACGGCGAAGAGCCACCTACCGTTGCGATTGAACAGAATCATTCCCATGCTAATCATGTTCATTCTCATAGCCATGAGGAACATAGCCATGAAGAACATACTCATAAACATTCCCATAAGGATCATTCCCATCAAATTCATCGCCACTTGCCTGATATTGAGAAGATCATTCGTAATGCTAAATTGCCAAAACAGGTTGAAATTTGGAGTTTAGCAACATTTAAAGAACTCGCGATCGCAGAGGGTTCAGTACATGGCATTGCACCAGAGGCAGTACATTTTCATGAAGTTGGTGCGATCGATGCGATCGTGGATATTGTCTGTACCTGTGCAGGCTTCGCTTGGCTGGAAGTTGATAAGATCTATTGCTCTGCTTTGCCTGCGGGTGGTGGCTATGTTGATTGTGATCATGGCAAGATGCCAGTGCCAGCTCCTGCCACATTGAAATTATGGGAAATGCATGAGGTGACTACGTTTGATAATGGGATTAGAAAAGAATTAGTTACACCTACAGGAGCTGCGATCGCTGTCACACTCTGTGAAAAGTTTGGTGAGGTTCCCTTAATGAAAATCAAAAAAGTAGGTCTGGGTGCAGGTACGCAGGATTTAGAAATTCCTAACGCTTTGCGTTTGTGGGTTGGTAAAAGCAAAAAAAAACTCTTGAAATAAAGAAACATCGGGCAATGCCCGATGTTTCCTTATTTCAAGGGTTTCAAAGTATAGAAACGATCGCAGTCTTAGAAACGCAAGTTGATGATATGACGGCTCAGGCGATCGCCTATACGATGGAGCAGTTATTGCAAAATGGCGCTTTAGACGTATATACCCAAGCGATCGGCATGAAAAAATCGCGTAATGGGATATTAATTACGGTTATTTGCCCCTGCGATCGCCAAAATATTTGTGAACAAATTCTTTTTCGCGAAACTAGCACTCTTGGCATTAGATATCGCTTACAAGATCGCAAAGTTCTCTATCGTGAGATCCATGAAGTAGAAACAGAATTTGGCAAGGCAAGAGTTAAGATTGCATGGCGCGATGGATTTTGTACAATTCAGCCAGAATATGAGGACTGTGCAAAGTTGGCGCGATCGCAAAATATTCCATTAACACAAGTGCAAGAAATAGTTAAGGTAGCTGGAGAGAAATTTGTACAAACAAATAAACCAATAACTCAAGTTCTTGGCTAAAAGCTCAAGTCCACTGAAGTGGACTGTGGAAATATTCTTTAGTCGGTTTCAACCGACTTTAGCTCTTAGCCAGCACTTGAGTGCTGGGCTTGATGAATTAATGAGATGCAGACTTATCGCCTGAAGTCAGTAGCAACTTCAATTTGAGATCAATTAAATTAATATTCGCTAAACCAATCTGGACATCACCTTCCAAAACGATGCCTGTACTGATTAAGCGATCGAGTAGTTCCAAAATAGATGACTCACTTGATGATTTGTCTGGATAATAGGCTCCACGCTTAGGCAGAAGCTTACCAAATTCACCTAAATCAAGATTCAGATCTTCAGGATCAATATCGAGAACTTCGCAAAGATTAAAAATCTGTTGTTCTAAAGCTTGCAAGCTATCAGCAGCTTTCTCGATTTCAGACTCAGTTAATTTTTCAGCATCCATCCGCCGAATCACTTGAGCTTCCATTAACTGACGCAACAATTCCACCAACGTGAGAATCAATGGAGCAAGTCCAGATTTTTTTGGTTTGACGATTAAACTATCAGTACTATCAGTCATTTAGGAATTCCACAGATTTCTTAGCTTAGTTTACATCGGAAACCAAAGTAGCAGGTTGCAGTGCAAAGCACTGCAACCTGCTACTTTTAGATCTTGCCATGGGAAATTGTCCAAGTTTGATCTGCCATCGAGTTAAGCTCTTCAGGATCATGGGTAACGACAAGAATCGTCCAATTCTTTTTGAGTTCTTGCAATATACCGAGAATTTGCTTACGCATTGACCAATCTAGGCCAGCGGTTGGCTCATCTAGCAGTAACAAGCTAGGCTGACGAATTAACTGCACAGCAAGTGCTAACCGTCGCTGCTGACCACCACTTAGCGACTGCGGAGAATTGCTGGGATTGAGATGGCTCAAACCTACAGAACTTAATGCGGACTGTATGCGATCGCCGTCTAGATCAATATGCCCTAATCTTAATTCTTCTAAAATCGTACTCCCACAGAAATGACGTTCAGGAAACTGAAACACTAACCCGCATATTTGCTGTAAGTGATCGGGCATCAGTTCTTGAGATTTCCAATAAATGCTGCCGCTATTCCATTCGACAAATCCTGCCAAAATTTCCAGTAATGTACTTTTACCAGAGCCACTTGGCCCCACCATCAAGCCCAATTGCCGATCTTGTAACTCAAAGGATATGTTGTTGAGAATTGCTTCAGGAGTGGCGGGAGGGTGATAGCAAAGATTGCGGATGGAGAGCATAAAGTTTTTGAAGGTTAGAATGGCAAAGCTAAGCTTAGCCATTCTAACCTTCAATGCAAACCCAAAGAAGTATTGGCAGCGCTTAGTGCTGCCAATACTTTTAATACCAATTTACAAAAGTGTGACAACACTTCTATGAATTAAAAAGCACACCCTGTAAGAGTTTTAAGAACACAAAGTGGCTATGCCACTTTGTGTTTTGGTATAATGCCTATTCACAAAAGTGTAACAACACTTCTGTGAATTAAAAAGCAAACCCTGTAAGGGTTTTTAAAACACAAAGTGGCTACACCACTTTGTGTTTTGGTATAAATGCTAGCTGGATAATTTTGCAAGTTCTTGACAAGCAATTTGATATTGCCAATCAATTTTGGCTAATAGTTCTGGTAAGCCTTGATTGTCTCCACGTTTGCTCTTTAGCTCGACTTCGAGGCAGAGCTTGCCCAATGCTTTAGCTCCCAAAATATTACTACTGCCTTTCAGGGTATGAGCATTATAGCCAATCTCTTGAAGGTTGTTATTAGCGATCGCCTGTCGAAGGTTTTGCAATAGGATCGGTGCTTCTTCGATCGTGAATAATTTGATCATCCGCCCAATTAGGTTGGGATTAATTTGCTCAAGATTCATAATCGCGGCTGGATCAATCACTGAAGAAATAACTTCTTTTGATGCTGAATCTGTGCTCTCATGATCAAATTGAGAACCCGCTGCCCATTTTTCGATCGTGCGGTGCAGCGCATCCATCATAATCGGCTTGCTGATGTAATCATCCATGCCAGCCCGTAAACACATCTCGCGATCGCCCTGCATCGCACTAGCCGTCATCGCAATAATCGTAGGACGTTCATAACCTGTATGGAGTTCATCCCAATGATTAACTAAATAGGTAGACGTTTCTAGCCCATCCATTTCGGGCATCTGCACATCTAGTAAGAGCAAGTCATAATGATTAACCTGTAGAGCTTCTAGCACTGCCAATCCATTATCGACAACATCGGGCTGGTAGCCCATCTTAATCAGCATCGCCATGGATAACTCTTGATTGATTAAGTTGTCTTCAGCAATCAAAATCTTCAATGGGATGCGATCGCCTAGCCGAACCTTTCCAGCAACACTCTTATTCATCGCATCCTGCAATGTATAACTTGGCTGCTCCTTAGCGATTTGGGTCATCACCGTAAATGAAAAAGTCGAACCCTGATTAGCCTTACTTTCAACTTGAATTGTGCCCCCCATGCTTTCGACCAAATTCTTGCAAATCACCAGTCCTAGTCCAGTCCCACCATACTTGCGGGAGGTAGAAACCGTTGCTTGTGAAAAAGGCTGAAAGAGCCGCTGCATCTGTTCAGTACTAATGCCAATACCTGTATCAGTGACCGAAAACAGCAATTGAAAAGGGCTATCGACAGTGCAAACCTGCTCAGAGGCTAAGCGCACCCCAATTCGCACTAAACCTTTATCCGTAAATTTAAGCGCATTTGAAACCAGATTTAATAAAATTTGTCGCAGTCGCGTCACATCACCAATTATAAATGGTGGAACTTGTTGCTGCATCATGACTTCAAACCTAAGACTCTTTTCCTTGGCTTTAGGTAACTGCACATCGTAGATATCTCGCACCAAGGCTTTTACATCCAGAGGCGCATTTTCTAATTCCAATTTGCCCGATTCAATTTTGGAGAAGTCCAAAATATCATTGATTACCGAAAGTAGCATTTCCCCACTAATTTGGATCGTGCGTACAAATTTATTCTGTTCGGCGTTGAGATCAGTACTTGCTAAGAGTTGGGTCATGCCGAGCACCCCATTAATCGGTGTACGAATTTCATGGCTCATCATCGCCAGAAATGCTGCTTTGGTACTGACTGCTCCTTCTGCTTCCTCTTTCGCTTTACGGAGATCTTCCATTAATTGCGTCTGTCGCCGCTCTGCATGTTTTTTGGTAGTAATATCGCGAAAACACCAAATCAAGCCAAAAAACTTGTTTTGCGCAGAACTGACAGGACTTGTGTAGTAATCAAATATGCGATCTCTATAAACAATTTCACCACGTCTAACTAGATCAGGTGCATCGTAGGTAGTCTCTAACAGATTTATTAAAGCGGTGGGAAGATCAGGTTTAGTTAGAAATGCCCCTAATGGCGATCCGTTATAAAACTCATTCTCAATGTCATCATTAATAAATAAGTCATGGGGAATATTCCACATTTCGCAAAAACGACGATTAAGACTGACGATCCGCCCCTGTTCATCGACGGCAAAAATTCCATCGATCGCAGCCTCTTTTTGCGCATGGAGTAACAAGTTCGTCCGTTGAAGATGTTTGACCATCTCAACTTGGTCAATGGCTGACTGCGATAATTCATGGTTCTTTTGCGCAAGTTGCTGTTGCAGTTGCAGTAATGTCAAATGTGTATGTACACGCGCAATTAGCTCAGCAAGTTGAAGCGGTTTGACGACGATGTAGTCCACGCCACCCCGTTCAAAAGCTTGAAGCTTTGTTTGAATGTCATCATTGCTACTCGTAAAAATAATTGGGATATTTTCAGCGATCGCATCGACTTTAAGGACATGATAAAGTTCATCGCCACTTACTTGTGGCATGGATATATTCAAAAGGATCAGGTCTGGAGGACAGGATTGCACAGATAGCAAAGCCTCACTACTATCTCCAGTAGCTTTGACGATATAGCCATGTTCTTTCAGTGCTGATGCTAGCTCATGGCGAATATCTAGCTGATTGTCAACTACAAGTATCGTTGATTGAGAAACATCGATCTCTTTTGCTTGCACGACTTGATCACCTTTTGATCACTTTAGTAGAAAGCTTACAGTGCTTTGTCCTGAAGTAAAAGCTATATTTCTATAAAAAGAACCACTAAGCAGCTCTTTTTATAAAAATATGATTAGCAAAATTAGGACTTGCTCAAAATGACGAAATGTAGGGGCAATTCAAGAATTGCCCCTACGATGAAATGCTTTTTTCAAGACGTTTTTACGTAAGTCCTAAAAATATTAACGACCACCAACGGTAATTGCTTCTACTTTGATATGAGGCTGTCCGACGGTAACATAGACGTTTCCACTAACAGAGCCACAAAAACCTGCCGCAAGCTCCAGATCGCGAGAACTCATGGAGATTTCTTGCATAATCTCTTTGGCATCGCCAATCAGTGTTGCGCCCTTGAGAGGCTTGGTAATTTTGCCATTTTCAATCAGATAAGCTTCGTCAACGGCAAAGTTAAATTGACCAGTAGGCAAGACGCTACCGCCGCCCATTTTTTTGCAGTAGATACCTTTATCGACTGAGGCAAAAAGATCGTCCAAAGAAAAATCACCTGCATCAATATAGGTATTTCGCATCCGACTAGCCGCTGCATAGGCATAGCTTTGACGACGACCACTACCTGTGCGCGGATGTCCTGTGCGTAACTCCCCAGCGCGATCGCTAATAAAGTTTTTCAGAATGCCATTCTCAATTAAGAGGGTACGCTGTGTGGGCATTCCTTCATCATCCATATCGATAGTTCCAAAGGCTTCCTCAGATCTTCCTTCATCCCAAGCCGTGAGATTATCATGGGCGATCTTTTGACCTTTCATTTCTGCAAAGGGTGTAGTTTTAGCTTCGATGCCTGTAGTTTCTAGCAAATGTCCGCAAGCTTCATGGAAGATCACACCGCCAAACTGATTTGCCATAATGATCGGATAGGAACCAGATTCGACATAATCGGCATAGAGCATTTTGCCTGCGGCTTCGATGATTTCATCAACGACGGGTTCGTAGTTCCAATTGCGGAGGTAGCTGGGATCGCTCGTGCCGCCAACACGCTTCCCAATTGATGAACGATTTGTGCCATCGGCACAGAGTAAGTTAGAACCAATCGACTGTGTAAGGCGAATATCTCTGGCAAATGTGCCATCACTTGCAGCAACCAAGATTTCCTGCCAATCGCGGAAATAGCCCGACCGCCTTGATTGGATATGCTTACCTTTTTTAGCAAGCATTTGATTTGTCCCAAGCAAGATGTCACCCATTTCACGCATGGGGCTACATTGAGCGATCCATGATTCTTTGTTCTTTTTGGTGGCATAGTCACGAAAGAGTTCCAAATGAATCGAGGGAATGATTGAATTTTGAGAGGGAAGTTGCAATCCTAAAATGGAAAGGGCACGTTCGAGGGCAGATTTTAATCCTAGAAAAGTCAAATCATTGGTGCTGACGTAACAATCAGCTTTGCCCTTGAAGGCACGAATCCCTGCTCCTGTGGATAAACGTGGCGAGATGCTGGTAATCGTATCATCTTCAGCGAGACAGCTAATGTAATTATTACGCTCCAAGAAAAACTCCACAAAATCAGCTCCTGCTGCGCGACCGAGTCCCAACAAGATCGAGAGTGGTGCTTCCCATGTCTCGTCAAAGCGATCGCTTACGGGAGAATACTGCAAATTTGGTAGCTCTTTGGTCTGGAGCAGGTTACTGATCATAATGGCTGGCAATTTGTTGATTAGGTCTTCTGCAAGTGTAACAAATCAATAAACATAGAGGAAAAGTGCTGCACAACTTTAGTCAAAAAGAAGATGATAAAACCTCAAAAACTCTAGTATTTCTTTGATTGCAAAGAAATACTAGAGTTTCAGACAGTCGGAAACAGCAAAAACCACCAAAACAACCCTTAATGATAATCACATCATATAAAATTAATATCTCTGATTACCATTATTTTACTGATTTACCTAGGTTGAGCAATTGTATTTTTTTTGGTTTAATGCTTTTTATCTATATTTTTTGATAATTTTTTGTAATTAGTATAAATCTTGTAAACTATAAACATACTGAAATGCTTGGGTAATTTTGATTCTAAAAATGTGATGTAATCACAATAAGCGCAAAGATCAAGTAGATTCGATCTCTATTTATTATTTAAGTGTTGTGATGGAAAAAGTAAGATCAAGGATGTTACTTTGCTCAGATATTCTGCAAAGTATGCGTCAGTCTGACCACCTAGACAAGATTTTTCAGGGGATCACCGCAAAGTTACTAAATTTAGTTCAGGCTGCGCATGTCGTAATCTATCAGCTGGATAAATTTATAGATGATCATAATGGAACGAGAATCAGTGGCAAGATTGTGGCTGAGGCGATCGCGCCAAATTGTGAGCCTATTTCGCCAGAGCAGATTGAAAATATCCTGAGAGGAGAATATCAGTGGGGGCAGGACACTACGGGGCAAATCATTGATCTCTATACTGCGGGATTATCTAGATACGAGATTAACTTAGCTGAAATATTTGCAGGCAAGGCTTACTTACTTGTCCCAATTGTCTTATCAGAGAGAGAGGGAGATAAACCCCTATGGGGATTTTTGATATTGCATCAATGCGCAGTTTTGGATAGAGAGGCATTTCAGGGCTCATGGGATCAAGATGATGTGCTGATGCTACAACAAATCGCTATACAGATTGAGATCACTTTGCATAGAGTAAATCGCGATCATAGTTTATTGGAACAGTTAGAAGAGGCGGATCAAGCCTATGCAGTTTTGTACAGATGGATTCAGCAATATCGCGCTTTAGTGGAGCAAATTCCTAGTGTTTCCTATGTGTCACAGCTTAACAATAACCCAGAATTTGCTTATGTTAGTCCGCAACTACAGGAGCTTTTGGATGTACCAGTTTCAGAATGGAATTTAAATCCTTTGAATTCTTGGCAGAAGCATATCCATCCTGACGATCTCGATCTTGTTCAACAAGAAATCCGCCACACTATCGAATCAGGAGAGCCTTTTTGTTGTGAATATCGGATGCTTGACAGTAAAGGAAAAATTATTTGGGTGCGAGATACTGCTCAACTTGGATTAGCAATAGATGGGGAAACTCAGGTTTTTCGTGGTTCCGCTTTTGATATTAGCGATCGCAAAGCCATCGAACAAGCATTGAGAGAGAGCGAAGCCAGACTGATCGAAGCACAACGTATTGCTAAAGTCGGAAATTGGGAACTAAACGTTGTGACTAAAAAGGTTGTTTGGTCAGCAGAATTATTTAATATTTTTGGTCGTGATATTGCTTTGGGTGTACCTACGCTTGAGGAAGCATTGGCATATTACACCATAGAAGATAAAGAAAAGTTGTCTCAATCCATTAATCGATCTATCAATACAGGTAAGTCCTATCATCTAGAACTACGCTTAGCAAAGTCCAATCAATACCTTGAAACATATTGTCTTGCGGAATTAGATAATCACGGACAAGTAATCAGGCTATATGGAACTGTTCAAGATATTAGCGATCGCAAACTTACTGAAGCAAAACTGACAGCAGGACGAGTGGCTGAAGCGGAAAACAAAGCTAAAGGAGAGTTTCTTGCGATCATGAGTCATGAGCTCCGCACGCCTATGAACGCCGTGATTGGGATGACCGAGATTTTACAAAGAACAGCTCTATCTCGCCAACAACAGCAATATGTCAATACTATTCTTCAAGGCGGCGAAGTTCTACTATCGGCAATCAATAATATTCTCGATTTTTCACGGATAGAAGCAGGAAATTTTGAACTCGAAGAACGACCTTTTAAACTTCATCAATGTATCGAAGAAGTTCTAGAGTTAATGGCATCGCGCACGGCTGAGAAGTTTATAGAACTGGTTCCATTTATTAGTCTAGATGTCCCGCAACAGTTACTAGGAGACTATACGCGCTTAAGACAAATCCTCGTCAATTTAGTTAGTAATGCCATTAAATTTACTGAAGCTGGGGAAATTGTAATTACCGTAAATTCAAAATTAATCGATCGCGAGACTAACACATATGAATTGCAATTTGAGGTGCGCGATACAGGCATTGGCATTGCACCCGAAGCGATCGCTAAACTCTTTAAAGCCTTTAGCCAAGCCGATAATTCGATTGCGCGACAATATGGTGGTACTGGATTAGGCTTGGCGATTTGCAAACAGCTTTGTGAACTAATGGGTGGCGAAATTGGGGTTAGCAGCAATGTCGGTACGGGTTCGACTTTTGGCTTCTCCATTCAAGTTCAAGCAATCATTGAAGATTTAGATACAACCAATGCGATCGCCTCAGAACTAAAGGGCAAAAACATTTTATGCGTTAACCCTAATTCCACACTCCAACAGGCGATCGCCTTGTATGCCCAATCATGGGAAATGACCATCCAAGCCGCTTACACAGCCACTGAAGCCCTGAAATTGTTGACAACGTCTAACTTTGAGGTGGTTTTAATTGATCAACAATTAGTGGAGGCTGATGGCTCTGAAGTTGATGTGTTAGAAATTGCCAAAAGTATTAAAGAGATCTTTCCTGATATAAATTTAATTCTCCTAACTACAATCAATGTAGTTCTCAACGAGAATATCAATTTCACCTACTTTCGAGATTGCATCACTAAACCAATATCTACATCAAAGCTCTATCAAGCATTTCTCAATGTTTTCACTAACCCAAAAAACACAACATTTTCCGATCAGAACTTCCAACTAATTCCTCAACCTTTATCTGGAACCGATAATATTTTGGGTGATGAGAATTTTGCTAAGAGTTATCCATTGAAAATCTTGGTTGTAGAAGATAATCCAGTAAATCAAAAGATTCTATTATTGATGCTAGAAAATTTAGGCTATCAAGCGGATGCTGTTGAAAATGGACAGAGCGCTGTCAATCAATTTTTAAGCCAATCCTACGATCTGATCTTTATGGATATCCAAATGCCGATCATGAATGGTTTGGATGCTACTAAAATTATCCGTCAAATATCAAATCATCAGCCTTGGATTATCGGTTTATCGGCAAATGCTTTCTCAGAATCGCGAGACTCGGCAATGAATGCAGGCATGAATGACTATCTCACGAAGCCTTTACAAACCAAAAGTTTAATTGCGGCTCTACAAAGAATTCCTCAACAGCAACACTTATTTGTTGATCATAGTCAATCTCCCATTGACTTATCGACTTTAGCAGATCTAGAAGAGTCTCTAGGTAAAGAGGATTTAGAAGAATTAATCAATGCTTACTTAGAACATTCTGCATGTGCGATCGCCAAAATGAAGGAAGCTTTTACAAAACAAGATTTTATAACGATAGAAGCCGAAAATCATGTTCTCAAGGGTGGAAGTGGAAGCTTTGGTGCGATACAGCTTTGTAATTCTTGTCAAGATATGCAATCTATATTATGCTCAAGGCTGATTAAGTCTAATGAACATACTAATGAAGATATCGCCAAAGTTGGCAGTCTTTTAAAAAATATAGAAGAGCAATATAACTATGCATATCAAACGTTTCAATCTTTCAATATATAGCAATGTAAGAGATAGCTATGACAAATCAAAACCCTAAAGATGAGTAGCGGCGCTTCGCGCCGCCACTCATCTTTAGGGTTTTATGTCCTAAGCAAACCTTACGTTGCTATATCTGCGTAAGTTAATAAAAAGTTAATAATAAGCGTCACCTATCATTTTTGTCCTGTTTGTAGATTCCATAAACCTGCGTAGATTCCCTTGTTTGTAACTAGCTCGTCATGAGTTCCCATCTCTACCACTTTGCCCTGATCCATCACATAAATGCGATCGGCATTACGAATGGTGGATAGACGATGAGCGATCGCAATTGTCGTGCGGTTTTGGGTAATGTAATCTAGAGATTTTTGGATCGCTGCTTCTGTTTCATTATCAACTGCTGAAGTTGCTTCATCGAGAATTAAAATCGGTGGATTGCGTAATACGGCACGAGCGATCGCAATTCGTTGTCTTTGACCACCTGATAGCTTTTGTCCCCGCTCACCAACGATTGTATCGTAGCCCTTGGGCAAGGTTTGGATAAAATCATGAGCTTCTGCTATCTTGGCAGCTTCGACTATCTGTTCCACAGTTGCATCAAAGGAACCATAGGCAATATTTTCTAAAACTGAGCCATGAAATAAAAACACATCTTGGCTTACCCAGCCCATGCAAGAACGTAGCGATCGCAATTCTAAGTCGCGAATATCAATGCGATCGAGAAAGATATTTCCCGATTGAATTTCGTATAAACGCAGCAGCAGCTTTACTAAAGTACTTTTGCCTGAACCAGTCGCCCCAACGATAGCAGTAGTTTTATGGGCGGCGATTTCTAAGGATAGATTTTCCACAATTGGGAAATTAGGAGCATATCCAAAGGTGACATTCTTTAATTGGATATCGCCATTGACTACAGGGTCTAGTACCTGTGATCCTGAGTGAATTGCGATCGGGGCATCGAGTAAATCAAGAATACGATTAGTTGAAGCCATTGCTCTTTGATATTGATCGAGGGTTTCGCCCAAGCGGGTAAGCGGCCATAACAAGCGCTGAATCAGGTAAATCATCACTGAGTAATTGCCGACCGAAAGTTTTCCTGCCTGTACTTCCAAGCCCCCATAATAGAGAATCGCAATAAATCCCATAAAGATTAGAATTCTAATTAATGGAACGAATGCCGCACTATAGGCGATCGCCTTGCGATTACTTTGACGATATTGATTGCTTTCTTTCTCAATGCGTTTGCGTTCATATGCCTCGGTGACAAAAGCTTTAATCGTCGTGATCCCGCCAATATTATTTGATAATTGCCCATTCAGCATTCCCACTTTTTCGCGAACTTCAGCATAGCGCGGCGCAAGGAATTTCTGAAACCAGATCGAACCCCATAAAATAAACGGCATCGGTGACAGTGCTAACCAAGCCACATTCGGTGTAATCACAAAAAATGCGCCACCAATCAACAAAATAGTCGCTGAAACTTGAATAACTTCATTCGCACCACCGTCGAGAAATCGCTCTAATTGATTGACATCATCACTCAATATCGACATCAATCCCCCCGAACTGCGATCTTCAAAAAATGCTAGTTCTAACTCCTGTAAATGCTGATAGGCATCAAGTCGCAAGTCATGCTGAACAGTCTGAGCCAGATTTCGCCACTGAAGCGCATAGGCATATTCAAAAATCGACTCTAATCCCCAAATCACACCACTGATAGCTGAAAGGACTAGCAATTGCGCGGCTAATCCTTGCACACCAAAGGGATTCGCCCAAAAGTTCTCTTTTTGTAATACCAGATCGATCGCCGCCCCAATCAGGACTGGGGGTGCTAAATCGAAGAATTTATTTAAAATCGAGCAAGTTGTCGCAGTCCAAATCTGTTGCCGATACTTACGAGCATAGGACATCAGACGGACAAACGGATGAACATTAGGCATGGGCAGTAAATTAGTTACTCTGGGCTTACTTTTTAAGATAAGCGATTTTTAGTTTTACAGGTTCATTCTTTCTATTTCTTCTTTATGGGTATTGTAAAAGCTTTAATTCTTGAATGAATCTGTAATCGCGTTGATTTTTGGTGGCTAGGGGATAATCCCAAACAATTGCAGTAGCAGCAATCAGACTGTCAGCAATTAGTAGTCCGTGGCTCAGACGATAAGATTTCAGGAGTTCAACTGATTTGTCTGAAATATCTTGATCGATTTTGATGATAGCAAATTGTTTGAGGAAATTTTCTACCTTTCTTAGATCAGCTTTATTTGTGCAACCAACAATGAGTTCCATTTGTGTAACTGCACTAATTGATAGAATGCTAGTTGATTGTAAGTTTTGCAGATAATCAATTGCTTCACTTTTATTGCGCGAAGTATCGATCAAGATATCTGTGTCAATGATGGTTAAATTCGTCATTGCCTCATGACCACTCCTTTTCTCGAATATCGCGTACCCATGTTGTGCTATCGTCCATATCTTGACGCTCTTGCCACATGCCTATAAAAGGATCATTTATCCAATCGATTTCTGTTTTTTGTGGTTTAGCGATATCTGGGACATATGTTTGTTGCAAGAAAGCGATGAAGTTTAGAGCTTGGCGTTGCGCTTCGGGTGGAAGGCTCGCAAAGGTTTTGAGGAGTTCTTGTTGGGTAGCGATCATAAATTCAACCTCCTATTTTTTGCAATGGTTACTACTTAGCCCTTGGATATTCAGCCAATACTTGCTTGAGATATTTGCCAGTATAGGATTTTTTGACCTTGGCAACCTGTTCTGGCGTACCTTCGGCAATAATCTCACCACCGCGATCGCCTCCTTCAGGGCCCAAATCAATCACCCAATCAGCACAACGAATCACATCGAGATTATGCTCAATCGTGATGATGCTATTACCTTTATCGACAAGACGCTGCATCACATCCAGCAATTTATGCACATCGTAAAAGCTTAAACCTGTAGTCGGTTCATCGATGAGATAGAGAGTTTTACCTGTAGATCGTCGCGCTAATTCTGTGGCAAGCTTCACCCGTTGGGCTTCGCCACCTGAGAGCGTGGGCGCAGACTGACCGAGACGGACATAACCTAAACCAACATCCACCAGCATTCCTAATTTGGTGTGAGCCGAAGGAATATTTTCAAAGAAATGCATCGCTTCTTCGATGGTCATATCTAGCACATCTGCGATCGTCTTCTCTTTGTACTTAACTTGCAGAGTTTCACGGTTATATCTTGCGCCTTTGCAAACATCACACTGCACATAGACATCTGGAAGAAAATTCATTGAGATAACATTTACACCCTGTCCAGAGCAAGCCTCGCAACGTCCACCCTTGACGTTAAAAGAGAATTGCCCTGCTTTATAACCTCTAGTTTTTGCCGCAGTCGTCAAAGCAAAGGTTTCGCGTATGACATCAAATAAGCCTGTATAAGTAGCAGGATTGGAACGAGGTGTGCGTCCGATGGGAGATTGATCGATGACGATGAATTTGTCTAAAGCTTGGAGTCCCTTAATTTCATCAATGCCTTTAGGTGCTGGTACTTTGCGCGAGAAATGATGATCTAGAGAATTATGGAGCAGGTCATTAATGAGCGTAGATTTGCCTGAACCTGATACACCTGTGACACAAACTAGCTTTCCTAAAGGAAGCGTGACATTGACATGCTTAAGGTTATTGAGATAGGCATTACAAATTTCTAAATACTTACCATTACCTTCGCGGCGTTCTGCGGGTGTGTGAATTAGCTTTTGTTTAGATAGATAAGCACCTGTGAGGGAGTCAGGATGCTGCTCAATATCCTTAACAGTACCCTGCGCGACGATCCTACCGCCATGCACTCCCGCCCCTGGTCCAATGTCTACGAGATAGTCAGCAGCACGAATGGTTTCTTCGTCATGTTCGACCACGATTAAGGTATTCCCAAGATCGCGAAGTTTGGTTAATGTCGCAAGCAGCCGCGAGTTATCGCGTTGATGCAGTCCTATGCTCGGCTCGTCAAGAACATAGAGAACGCCCGTCAAACCAGAACCAATTTGGGTAGCAAGGCGAATACGCTGCGCTTCGCCACCAGAGAGAGACATGGTAGAACGATCAAGAGTGAGGTAATCTAAGCCCACATCCAGCAGAAATTGCAGTCTGGCTTCAATTTCCTGTAAGACCCGATCGCCTATTTGGCGAGTTCGCTCATCAAGGTCGAGATTTTTTAAGCGATCGCGACAAGTCCCTATCGGCACTGACACAAAATCGTTAATGTTATAACCACCAATCCGAACTGCTAGAGATTCTGGTTTCAGCCTTGTTCCTTCGCAAGTCGAGCAAGACTCTTCGATGAGATAGTTTTCTAATTTCTGTCTTTGCGATTCTCCAGCTTCTTTATATTGCTGTTCGAGAATGGCGATCGCACCTTCATAGCGCTTGTAATATCCCTCACTGCGATCGCGATAGAGCGAGTCTGGCTTAATTAAAATCTTCTCAGTTGTGCCATGCAGAATAACATCAATCTGTGACTGGGTAAGCTTTTCCCAAGGTGCAGTAATCTCAAAGCCTGCATATTCACCAACGCTGGATAACAGTGAAATGTAATAGGTATGGGTTTTATCTGCCCAAGGTGCGATCGCGGCATAGACTGGCAAAGATGGATCAGGAACTAGCAACTCAGGACTAAAGGTTTTAATACTTCCCAATCCGTGACAGGTGGGACAAGCGCCATAGGGAGAATTAAAGGAGAACATGCGTGGCGATAGTTCTTCCATGACTGCGCCATGCTCAGGACAGGCAAAGTTTTCTGAGAAAGTTAGCAGATTGCTAACTTTCTCAGATTTAGGGTCTGGGGATGAGGGCAAAATCTCGACCATCGCAATCCCTTCGGCACGTTTCAGACAAGTTGCGAGGGAATCAGTCAAACGTTCTTGAATATCATTTTTGCGAACTAGACGATCAACCACAATTTCAATATCATGCAGTTTGTTTTTATCTAATTCGATATTGTCACTAAGTTCTCGAACTTCTCCATCTACCCGCACCCGCGCAAAGCCTTCACTGGCTAGGGTAGATAGTAATTTCTTGTGAGTTCCCTTTTTGCCACGAATTACGGGTGCTAGCAACTGAAACTTAGTGCGATCGCTAAGCTCCATAATCGCATCCACCATCCGATCAATCGTCTGGGGTGCAATATTGCGATCGCAAATCGGGCAATGTGGCGAACCTGCGCGACCAAATAATAGCCGCAAATAATCATAAATCTCGGTAACCGTACCAACTGTTGAGCGGGGGTTATGGGAAGTTGATTTTTGGTCAATAGAAATCGCGGGACTCAAGCCCTCGATATAGTCCACATCAGGCTTATCTACTTGTCCCAAAAATTGCCTCGCATAGGCACTCAGTGACTCGACATAGCGGCGTTGTCCTTCGGCAAAAATCGTGTCAAAAGCTAGAGATGATTTGCCAGAGCCAGACACACCTGTAAACACGATCAGGCGATCGCGGGGAATTGTCAGGTCAACATTCTTGAGATTGTGCTGTCTAGCACCTCTAACATGGATATGGGTATGGTCTGGCATTCGATCGCGATTTATGCTTTAGCTGGCGTAAAGATTTGTTACTAGTGTATGCGATCGCTGGGAGATTTGTGATTTTGAGACGCTTGCCATTTTGAGAAACGTTTATGAGAAGTGGTTTTCTTAGTTTCCTCGACTTGAAAATAAATGATGCAGAAGTCTTTGGGTTCGGTGGAGATAATCTAGGGTATATTTTTTCAGTTTGTAAAGAGATTTAGTCATGCTAGCTTCGTAGCGAATGGCATTCAGGCTATCCAAGTTCCATCTATTTTTGGATAGTAATTTTTTTCCTCTCTTGAATTCTAAGAACTCAACAATAATACTTTTTTCTTATCCATTCGCGAGCTTGGGGGCTATTTAAACAGGAAGCAATGCGTAGCACGGCTATGCCGCGCTACTCAATTTTAAATGAGTGCTGCCCGAATTATTTAGCATTGTTTAAAAAAGCTCCTGAAGGAGCCTTTTTAAACAATGCTAAACTGCAAGTCACCGCTGTATCGCGCTACTCATGGGAATTATCACCAAACGTTCATCCAAAAAAGTTCGGGCTAACGAAATCCTCATTCGTCTCAAACGGCTTTATCCCGACGCAACCTGTTCGCTTGACTACGAAACACCTGTGCAGTTATTGGTAGCAGTCATACTCTCGGCTCAATGCACCGATGAGCGTGTGAATATGGTCACCCCAAAATTATTTGCACGATATCCCGATGCGATCGCCCTAGCCAACGCCGATCTCGATGAACTCATGGAGTTAGTCCACTCCACAGGCTTTTATCGCAACAAAGCTAAGAACATTAGAAGTGCCTGCGAAATGATTGTGCGTGACTTTGAAGGCACAGTACCTAATACGATGGATAAACTGCTCAAGCTGGCAGGAGTAGCCCGAAAAACCGCTAATGTCGTATTAGCCCATGCCTACGGAATTAATGCAGGCGTGACCGTTGACACCCACGTAAAGCGGCTGACCAAAAGACTAGGACTAACTAAATTTGAAGAACCCCTAAAAGTCGAACGGGATCTGATGGGAATGTTGCCCCAACGGGACTGGGAAAACTGGTCGATCAGGATTATTTATCACGGACGTGCTGTTTGTAACGCCCGTAAACCTGCTTGCGATCGCTGTGAACTTGCTGATTTATGTCCATCATCGTCTGTGGCTACCTGAGGTATTAAGTGCAAAGTGCCGCACCTAATGCCTGCCTTTGCTCCCCTCCCCCTTAAAAAGGAGAGAGAATTAAATTCTTCCCCCTTTTTAAGGGGGATTGAGGGGGATCTCTTAGAGATTTTTTTCGTAGAGGTTGTGAAGTTTTCTAAAGATCCGCACCCTTTATGCAGTGACATCCGCGCTTATTCCCTAAAATGAAGACAAAATTCTCCCTGCAATCTTTAACTTAATAAAGACTTATGACAGATTTTGTAAAACCCTTCAAGAACGATCCCCAACTAGGGAATTTGTCTACACCCATTAGCGATTCCGCGATCGTTAAGGCTTTTATCGGCAACCTTCCCGCTTACCGCGCAGGCTTGTCTCCTAGCCGTCGTGGTCTAGAGATCGGCATGGCACATGGCTACTTCATCTACGGGCCATTTGCATTATTGGGACCTCTGAGAAATACAGAATTGGCTAGCCTTGCTGGTCTATTGGCAACGATCGCATCTGTTGTATTGTTGACAGTTGGCTTGTCCTTATATGGTCAAACTGTAACTAAGTTGCAGTCTAGCTCAGCCTTAGAAGCCCCTGCTGAATTGGGTACTTCTGCTGGTTGGAGCGAATTTTCTAGTAGCTTCTTGCTTGGTGGTGCTGGTGGTGCTGCATTTGCATACTTCCTCAACTACCTAGAGCCGATGCAAAAATTCCTTGGTTTGCTTTGGAATTAAGTTTACTTTTGGCGTTGTTAACTTCAGCTCCAAATCACATTAATTTAAGCTAAATCAGATCCTCAAAATTTATATCTTAATTCAAGGAAACCCACGACCATGACTGGATACTACGCACATTACTACGTCTCTTTCATCTTCGTACCACTTATTGGTGTAATCCTCCCGATCGCCACCATGGGTCTACTTCTCAACTACATCGAGAACTAATTTACAAAGTTGGAAACTAGGCTTTTGTTAGTCTTATTTTCAATACCTTTAACTTGCTCTTCGTATCTTTTATTATTACATTCTCAAACACAGGAAAGGTGATCGCTACAATGTAGCGATCGCCTTTCCTGCTTTTGACAGAGGCTAAGATAAAGCAATTATCTTTAGATTTATTGCTATGTCATTTTTTAAATTTTTAAATATGTCATTTTTGCGCTTGGCGATCGCGATCATCATGCTTGCTTATTTACTGACATCGCCCATCAATGTTCAAGCAGAAACCCTCTCATTTAGCCATGCCCAGTTAAAAAACAGAGACTTTTCAGGAAGAGATCTGGCTGGTTCAGGTTTTGCCAATGCCAACATGGAAGGGGCAAACTTTGAAAATGCTGATGTACGCGGAGCCGTATTTAGCGCTTCAGTTTTGCGAAATGCTAATCTCAAAGGAGCAAACTTTTCCAGTGGCTTACTGGATCAAGCTGATTTCGCTAAGGCTGATCTTAGTGATGCTTTACTGGTCGAAACGATTTTGTTACGCAGTACCTTTGATTTTGTAAATATTGATGGGGCAGATTTCACTGACGCGATCATGGATGGGGGACAACGGAAATGGCTATGCACTAAAGCTAAAGGCACAAACTCACAAACTGGCGTAGATACTAGAGAATCTTTAGAATGTGAATAAAAAAAGCCACCCAATTGGGCGGCTTTTTTGCGAGTGTTTTTAACTTAAATTTAAGCAAGCTTACTAATTACAATAGCGATCCCCACCAAAAAACCACCTGTTAGATAAAAGAACCTAACCACATGTAACTCATGCCAGCCGCTTAGCTCTAGGTGATGGTGAAAAGGAGCCATTTTGAAAAGGCGCTTACCCATGCCAGTTTCATCTTTGGTTGCCTTGTAATAGGAAACCTGTGCAATCACCGAAATTGATTCCCAGATAAAGATTGCACCGACGATTAAAAATGCCCATAGCAAGTTACCAAGAATTGCAGTTGAGGCAAGAGCACCACCTAAAGCTAGCGATCCCGTATCACCCATAAATACGCGTGCAGGATAGCGATTGTGCCAGAGAAACCCTAAATAGCTACCACTGAGGCACATGCAAAAAATGGCGAGTTCTTTGTTCTGAGGAAACAGTAGTAGACCCATGCCAAATAAGGCGATCGCACCTGTACCACCTGCAAGCCCATCCAAACCGTCAGTGAGATTTGTAGCATTGCTACTGCCGAGAAATACAAACAGGGCAAGAGGGAAAAACAGTAAGCCCAGAGGAATCACAAATTTCAGAGGCAAATTAATCGTGGCGATCGCTTGCCAGTTTTGGGTTAGCCCCAGCCATGCACAGAAACAAGCGGCGAAAAATGCTTGAAGGAAAATCTTGGAGCGCGGAGACAAGCCTTTATTGGAGTGACGACGCAAAATTTTCCAATCATCTAACCATCCGATAAAGCCAAAGGAGACAGTCAGCAAACTACAGGCTACTACTTTGTCATTAAAGCCAGACCATACTAGCGCTAATAAAATTCCGACAGGTATAATAAATATCCCCCCCATCGTCGGAGTTCCTTGTTTCTTCAGATGAGCTTGTGGCCCATCTTCACGAATGATTTGCCCAGCCTTAAGCTGACGCAAAGCTGGAACTGCAAAAGTGCCTAAAAATGCAACTCCAGCCCCCCCAAACGTGAATGGCAGCAGCAGACTTGAACTTATATTAGGATTCAAGAAAAGATCGACACCGACAATTAAACTTATTAAACCAATTGCTAAACCAAGTGCTAGGCTACTTCCTGTCGGAAATTTTGCTTTCCTAACTCTCACACCAGTATCAACCATTGCCGCTCCTCACACCCACAGTAACCATCACACTTTTTTTAGATCGAACTTTAGATCAGAAGCTTTTTTACAGCTTTGTAACAGATGATTAAAGATCATCTGAATATACGCTCTTAGATACCAAATAATGACCGCATTTGTCTACAGTGCAAACATTGAATTTTGATAATTCTTGAATCCTTGCACTCAATCTTTGTAGATAGCCCTTTAATTGCCCTTTAACTTAAGTTTATTAAATTGCCGATGACGAGTAAGAATTCTCGACAAATTGCTTTAGAAGCCCTACGTTTGATTCAAAGACGCAATGCTTATGCTGATGTAGCGCTTGACTGCACGCTTTCACGAGCGCGACAAGAAAACATTACCCTTTTAGAAAGCGATCGCCGTCTGATCACGGAGTTAGTGTATGGATGTACGCGCCGCCAAAAAACCCTGCAAGCAGTTTTGCAAAACTTTTCACAAAAACCAACTGCAAAATTACCACCAGACTTATTAATAATCTTACAGATTGGTGTGTACCAACTATGTTTTCTCGATCGCATTAAGCCATCAGCGATCGTTCATACCACTGTGGAATTAGTCAAAGAAAACAATTTAAAGGGTTTATCTGGCTTTACCAATGGGATCATGCGATCCATACTCAGAGCCAAGGATAAGGAAGATATTCTTGCCAAAATTACTGATCCAGCCAGCTTTTATAGTTTTCCTGAATGGTTGATCGAGCTATGGCAAAAAGAATTTGGGCAAGAGGCGATCGCAAGCATTTGCAATTGGTTTAATCAAACGCCTCATCTCGATTTACGGGTAAATCTTTTACATGCAACGCGGGATCAAGTTCTAGCCGCTTTTGCAGAAGCCGAGATCAAAGCTGAGCCAATTCCCCATTTACCCGAAGGAATCCGCGTTGCCCAAGGTGCAGGCGATGTCAGTCAATTACCGAAATTTAAAGAGGGTTGGTGGTCGGTTCAAGATGCTAGCGCTCAGTTAGTTACTTATCTATTAGATGCCCAGCCCAATGAGATCATTATTGATGCATGTGCTGCCCCGGGAGGCAAGACTACGCATATTAGCGATCGCTTAAAAAATACTGGCAAAGTATACGCCCTAGATCGTCTAGCCAGTCGCCTCAAAAAAGTCGATCAAAACACAGCACGACTAGGGATCACTAATGTGCAAACCCTTGAGATTGATGCAAGGGAATTTGCAGAATTGCCTTCTGGAAAATGCGATCGCGTTTTGCTAGATGTGCCTTGCTCTGGACTAGGTACGCTACATCGTCATGCCGATGCCCGTTGGAGACAAACTCCTGAAGAACCTTATAAATTAGCCAAAACTCAAGCCGAAATACTTGAACGTGCTACGCAATGGGTAAAACCTGAAGGCGTAATTGTTTACAGCACCTGCACCATGCATCCTGCCGAAAACGAAGAAGTAATTACGCAGTTTTTAGCAAATCATCCCGATTGGCAAATTGTGCCGCCAAGTGCTGACAATCCTGCGGCTCATTTTGTTTGCGATCGGGGCTGGGTGAAAATATTACCTCATGAACACGATATGGATGGTTTCTTTATGGCAAAGCTTCAAAGACTATAACCAGAAAAAACGAGAGAGGTGCGTTGCACCTCTCTCGTTTTTTGGGTTATAGCTATAAATAAAAATATTTGCAAACACTTTCGAGATACAGCTTAAGTGCGCTATAATTGCAAACCTATGCCTATAGGTTTTACTAAATATAAACAACATATTAACAATATAAATAGGCGTAGGATGTAAACCGCAAAAAGCTCTAATGGCTCATGCTCTTACATTTCTGGGAGGAAACCAGATAAATTCAAAACAGGAACAAGGAAAAATTTAGTTATGATCAATCGGGCAAAAACTGCTACTACGACCAATGTCGGCTTCACACATGAAGATTTCGCGAAGCTTTTAGATAAATACGACTATCACTTCAGTCCTGGCGACATCGTTGCAGGAACAGTATTTAGCATCGAGCCGAGAGGCGCACTTATTGACATTGGTGCAAAAACAGCAGCCTACATCCCGATTCAGGAAATGTCGATCAACCGCGTTGATCAGCCTGAAGAAGTTTTACAAAACAATGAAACCCGTGAATTTTTCATCCTAGCTGATGAAAACGAAGAAGGGCAACTAACCCTTTCGATTCGTCGGATCGAGTACATGAGAGCATGGGAGCGCGTGCGTCAGTTGCAAGCAGAAGACGCAACCGTGCGATCGCTTATTTTTGCTACCAACCGTGGTGGCGCTCTGGTCAGAATCGAAGGACTACGCGGATTTATCCCTGGTTCACACATCAGCACCCGCAAGCCTAAGGAAGAATTGGTTGGCGAAGAATTGCCACTCAAATTCTTGGAAGTGGATGAAGACCGCAACCGTCTCGTCCTCAGTCATCGCCGCGCCCTTGTTGAACGCAAGATGAACAAGCTCGAAGTTGGCGAAGTCGTAATTGGTGTAGTACGCGGTATCAAGCCTTACGGTGCATTCATTGACATCGGTGGTGTCAGCGGCTTGTTGCACATCTCCGAAATCTCCCACGAGCATATCGAAACTCCTCACAATGTCTTCAACGTCAATGACGAAGTGAAGGTCATGATTATTGATCTTGATGCAGAGCGTGGACGCATTTCACTCTCTACTAAGCAACTTGAAGCCGAACCAGGTGATATGGTCAAAGACCCTCAACTGGTTTACGCTAAGGCAGAAGAGATGGCTGCTAAGTATCGTGAACAACTCAATGCGGCTCCTGCGGTAATGGAAATTCCTGTAGCAGCAGTTGAAGAAGAAGAGTATGAAGTTCCCGATGCTATGGAAGAAGCTGAAATCCCTGAAGAAGTCGCAGCTGAACCCGAAGTAGTAGAAGAAGTTACTGCTGAAGCGTAGTTAATCTTAAAGAAGAGTTAATATTTTTCTAAAAACAAGGTGAGATTATCTCACCTTGTTTTTTTTGATTGGTAATTACAGCCGTTTGCGTCCAAGCCTAAAACCTGAGATGTCCGCATAGCGGACATCTCAGGTTTTAGGCTTTTATATTTAGCAGAAACTGCGGCAACTATAATAATCCCTAAAACCAATGTTTCTTATAGTCGCTATTCTGATTTTTTTCTTGGCAGGATCGTGGCTAGGCTGGGGCTTAGCTAAAAAAGGCGTAACCGCTGACAATGCCTTAAAACACAATCAACGTCAGGTCTATTTGATTGGCTGCATTACTTTGGGAGCAGTTACGCTGATTAGCATTTTGCTGGCATATGGACGCAATAGCCCTTGGATTCCTTCTTTTCTGTTGCTTTATGTTGGCGCATATTTCTGGTACACCATTTTACTCATCTGCTTTTTTTGCACAGGATTACTGCTCCTATTAGAGCTAACAGGATGGAAAGATCGTCAAAGATTACAACAACTTACTGTTTTTCTGTCTGTTAGCTTTTTATCTATTTGCTTTTTGCTTTACCAAAGTTTGCCAATTACTGATTTAGTGGAATCACCTCGTGTTTTGGATGGAGTTGTGTTTCAGACAACCCCTTACAGTTGTGCTGCTGCCACGATCGCTACTCTTGTTCGCAAGGTAAATCCAAATCTCAATATAACCGAAAGAGATGTAGTCAAGATCGCAGGAACTAGTCGGCTAGGAACAACCACTCTTGCCGAAATTCAAGCAATGGAAGAACTTGGTTTAAAGCCCCAGTATGAGCGAAATCTCACGATTAAAGATTTAGCTAATCGCAGACAAATGGCAGTTTTACATGTCATGGAACCAGTTGCAGGTCAAAGAATCCAACATGCGATCGCTCTATTTGAAATCGATTTCTCAAAAGGCAACTTAACTGTTGCCAATCCTCTGTATGGAAAACAGATTAAAACATTCGAGGGAATGAAAGACTATTGGCTCGGAGAAGCAATATTTGTGACGGTGGCTTCAAAAAAAGTTTAAAAAAACAAAAAAATCGCCTGCTACGCGGGCGATTTTTTTTGGGGTTGAGTTGCCTAAATCAGCGATCGCTATACTTCATAATCGCTAAAAAATTATGGATATCTATTCGCAAACCTTGGCGCAGGACTTCGGAAGAGATATTGCAATTCTTTTTGTCGTTCAGCAACTGTTTCTGGGCCATATCCCCACAAGCTCTTGTAATAAAAGAACGAAACACCTAAGCCTCTACTTTGGGCATTTATAGCTTGGGAATAAACCCTTGACATTGGCACATTACTATTGCGAAGTCCAGAGAGAATTGCGATCGCTGTGGAAATCTTATTTTGTACTTCTGCAATCTCAGGACGGCTAATTTGAGAAAGATAATCATCTAAGTCATTGCGATATACCTGTACCAGCAATTCATCAACAAAGCCTTGGCGTACCCAGACTAGCCAGTCTTGCAACTGCTGTTTATACGCAAACTCATAATAATTAGGAGACACCGAGAACATTACATTGGGCTTTCTTTGTTTTACAGCTTTACTTAGTCTTGACATAAAAGCTGTGATTTTATTAGCTCGCCAGCGCACCCAATCAGGATCATTCACATCAGCTGGAGCATCTTCTTTCATCTCTTGGCGATAAAGATTGAGGGTGTAGCGATCGTAGCCAAAGGTCTTAGGAAGACTAGTATGGTCGTCAAATTGAATTCCGTCTAAATCATAATTAGAAACTGCTTCCAATACTAATTCTGTCAGGAATTTCTGAACTTCAGGGTGAAAAGGATTGAGCCATGCAACTTCACCAGCAGCCGTGATCGAAGTTTTATCGCCATTGCGTTGTTGGGTGAGCCAATCGGGATGTGCGATCGCTAGCTCAGACATTTCTGGAGCCATAAATCCAAACTCAAACCAAGGCATTACTAATAAATTATTTTTATGTCCCTGTGCGATGATGTCCGCAACAATATCATGACCTTCAGAACCACGATAGACAAAAGGCTGCGCTCCTGCTTCTTGGGCGACAGTACTGGGATACATGGCATAGCCTGAGTTCCAGACAACTGGATAGATAGTGTTGAAATTGAGTTGCTTGAGTTGTTGCAGAGCCTCACTCAGCTGTTTGCGATCGCTAAACATTGCAAAGTCATTACTCGTCAACCATACCCCACGAATCTCTTGACGCTTGTCTATGGGTTGGTTGATTGGTGCACTAGGGGAGATAACAGGTTGCTTTAATGGTGGGACTAGGAGTTTTACTGGTGGTTTTACTTGCGGTTTTATTTGAGCGATCGCCTGATCATTTACTAGAAATGCAGGAGCAAAGCTATGTAAAAGTAGCGTGGTGGCAAAAGTTACGACAAAAAGAAATGACAAAAAACGTTTGCGAGATCGCAACATTTGCCTAAATATATGTCTAAGATTATGACTAAATTTATGTTTCCGCCAATCTTGAGGCATAAAACTTGGTAGTTGCATGAGTCGCATAAGTATAGATTATTAGACTAAGTAAAAATACTGATCGCAATTCTCATTGTAAATCTAGTTTTGGCGATGCTGGTCTTGGGCAAGAATCGGTAAACTTAGATTTAGTTTCTATCCTGAGAATTAAGGGAGCTATCAAAAGCTAATTTGAGTTTGTTACAGATCTTGCTAGAAAGACAAGCGTGTTTTTGCCGAATCAAATTAATATAACGTTTTGTAAGCTAAAAAAAATTAGAGGTTTGCATTATCGTAGGTGCTGCAAACCAGATTAACGTATGAGGAGTGCGCTGTAATGCTCAAGCAAAACCATCGGGCATGGGTGGAAGTCGATCTCTCAGCAATTAAGCATAATGTGCATCAATTAAAATCCTTGCTGACTTCGCCAACTGAGTTAATGGCGATTGTAAAGGCTGATGCCTATGGTCATGGGGCGATTGATGTTAGTCAAACTGCGATCGAGGCAGGAGCGACTTGGTTAGGCGTTGCCACAATTCCTGAAGGTATTCAGTTGCGTCGAGCAGGAATTACAGCGCCAATTGTGGTTTTAGGTGCGACTAATGGCGTTGATGAGATTAAGGCGATCGCAGAGTATCGATTGCAACCGACGATTTGTAATCCCAAGCAAGCTCTGATCTATCACGAAGTGCTCTCTCAAACTGGCGAGCAGGTTCCTGTCCATCTCAAAATTGATACGGGCATGTCACGGCTAGGGGTAAATTGGCAGGAGGCGATCGCCTTTGCTCAACTGGTTCAGCATTTACCTAATTTAGAAATAATGAGCGTTTATTCGCACTTTGCTACTGCCGATGACAGCGATCGCACTTTCATGCAGCTACAATCCCAAAGATTTGGGCAGGTAATCGCAGCGCTTAAGGATGAAGGTATCTATCCGCCTCATATTCACATTTGCAATACAGCCGCGATGTTATGCGATCGCCAAATCCATTACGACATTGTGCGAACTGGTTTAGGTCTGTACGGACTTTATCCCGCACCCCATCTCAAAAATATTGTTGATCTACGTCCTGCTCTCACTGTCAAGGCAAGAATTACTCAAGTCAAAGAAATTAAGGCAGGGACAAGCGTTAGTTACGGGAGATCGTTCATCGCCGCACAGGACATAAAAATGGCAACTGTAGCGATCGGCTATGCTGACGGCATTCCTCGCGGTTTGTCTAATCGGATTCGTGTAGCAGTAAACGGTCAAAAAGTTGCTCAGATTGGTACAATCACGATGGATCAATGTGCGATCGATGTGACTCATGTCCCCAATGTAAATGTTGGCGATGTAGTGACATTTTTAGGTGGCGAATCTGAAAATACTGCTGACGACTGGGCAAATTTATTAAGCACGATTTCATGGGAAATTCTCTGCGGGTTTAAGAATCGATTGCCAAGGATTAATGTTGTCCATGCGATCGGTCTTACGACTTTACCGAAAACTATCTAGAGTTGCATCATTAAGTTCATCCTGTTCCAAAGAATCATGGATGTGTCAAGAAATTAAAATACAAATTACCGCAACGTGATTTCAAATACTTTACTGACACAGGTAAGATATTAGCAATAATACTGATTTGGGGCGCATATCCTGTCTATGACTGACAAAGAACAAATGAGCCTATTTGATTTGACTCCATCGGAGGTTCCTTTGGTAGAGCTTCCCCATGCAGATGTCTCTGAGGCGGCTCCGACTGCGAAAAAGACTGCGCGTTCTTCAAAAAACAATACTCCTACACCTGCGGTAGCCGTTCCAGTACATGAACAATTTGCTAGCCTAGACAAATTGCGAGAGGCAGCTTGCAATTGTCAGAAATGCCCGCTTGCCCCAACGCGGACTAATGTTGTCGTCGAGAGAGGCGATCGCAATGCCAAAATCCTGATCATCGGCGAAGCCCCTGGTGAACAAGAAGACCTATCAGGATTGCCATTTGTTGGAAAATCTGGACAGCTTTTAGACAAAATCTTAGAATCAGTAGGATTTGACACAAATAAAGACATCTATGTTTGCAATACCGTCAAATGTCGCCCACCCAATAATCGTGTCCCCACCGAAATAGAAACCACAACCTGCAAACCCTATTTGCTTGAGCAAATTCGTCTCGTTGATCCGAAAATCATTTTGTTGACGGGTGCAACATCACTGAAGTCAATATTGGGCGAAAAGTTAGGCATTACTAAAGTTCGTGGCAAATGGTATGAGTGGGAAGGGCGTTTAGTGATGCCAATATTCCATCCTTCGTATTTATTGCGAAATCAAAGTCGCGAACAGGGCAGTCCGAAGTGGCTAACATGGCAAGATGTTAAAGCTATCAAAGCTAAGTATCTAGAAATTATCGGTACTGATAGCGTAGTTGATGATGACGAGGAATTTTAGTGAGTAACACAAGAAAAGATTTTGAAGAAATGGTCGATGTGGCATTGTGGGAATGGTTATCTCCCCATGCAGCAAGAGCAAGAGTAATTTTGGTTGGGGCAAAGCTCGATCTTGTTGATGTGGGAATTGCTCTGACTGAGGATAATAAGCATTTAGTACAGTCATGGATAGAAGATGGTTGGTTGCGTCATCCAACGGCTGAAGAGCTTAGCGCTTGGAATGATAACAAAGAGAAAGAATTTACGAGTCTTGTAGTCCCGCCATTTGTTCTTGCAAGAATTGACTCATAATTGACAATTTCTAAAAGTTAGTCCTACTTGTGGAAATTAAGAAACAAACTCAAAATATAGCTATTGTTACTCTAAAGACCCAAAAGGGTGTTGCGGCGCAAAGCGCCGCAACACCCTTTTGGGTCTTTGTTTTTTTAATTGTCTTAGGACAAATCAAAACCCAAGAATTGATTGGCGGCGCGGAGCGCCGCCAATCAATTCTTGGGTTTTATGTCCTAACTAATACCAAAACACAAAGTGGCTACGCCACTTTGTGTTTTTAAAACCCTTATAGGGTTTGCTTTTTAATTCACAGAAGTGTTGTCACACTTTTGTGAATTGGTATAACTCAATCATTGCTATGCAAGTAGCTATAGCTTTTGTCTTGATTCAAACAAGAACAGTTTCAAACCTAAAAAGCAGAAGATTCACGTTGTGAATCTTCTGCTTTTTAGGTTTGGGGATAAGAAAAAAACTAAAGCAAGCCAGTATTTGCGCCTTGCTTGCCCGTAGCTAGTTCAACTTTTATAATCTTGCCGCCCATTTTCATAATGCGTTGCTGTTCAGCGAACCAGTTGTCATAGGACACTAGCTTCGTGAAATAGGTATTTTGCAACTCTCGTTGTGTACGAATGCGAGTTTGACTAGGTACACAAGCAGTGATTTTAAAAGTCCGCATAGCGGCGATCTCCTTCAGAGCCAGTTATTTAAAGATTAATTAGAAGTTAATTTCAAAGAAATATTTCTAGACTGATATAAGCGTTGGCGGCAAGATAGGAAGCTCAAGCTACCTACCTCCGCCGCCTTGTAAATATTAATTATTAAAAAATCAATAAGTAACAATTAACGCCATATCAAGCAATTAGCTCAAGCCAGAGCTGATGTAATCAAGGTATACACCCAATTCCTTACCAGCTTCAGAACCAACGATGCTAGCGGCAACTTCTTTGATTGCTTGGATAGCTTGAATGGTAGAAACTACAGGTACTCCAAGAGAATTGTAGGTTTCTTTCAAACCATTGAGGACACGCTCGTCAAGGATCGAAGCATCACCAGCAAGCATTGCATAGGTTGCATAACGAAGGTAGTAGTCGAGGTCGCGGATACATGCGGCATAACGACGGGTGGTGTACATGTTGCCGCCGGGACGGGTAACATCTGAGTACAACAAGGACTTAGCAACTGCTTCCTTAACGATGGTTGCAGAGTTAGCGGAGATCGCTGCGGAAGCACGAACGCGAAGTTCGCCAGTTGCGAAATATGCTTTTAGCTTTTCGAGAGAAGCGGCATCAAGGTATTTACCTTGAACGTCAGAAGAATTGATGACGGAAGTAATTGCGTCTTGCATTTTTGTATATCTTTTAGGTTTGCAATTAGTTTTTTGAATTACGGATTCAGAATTCTGAATAGCTTAAATTCTGTTTTTAAAGAAAATTAATCCGAGAACAATCTGAAAACAATCGAAGAGAGTTCCAAGACAGACTTACTGCATTGCACCGATGACGTAGTCAAAGTAGTAACCAGCTTCGGCTGCATCTTCACCAGACAACAAGGAAGCTGCTGCATTCTTGAGACCACGTACACCTTCGACAACACCAGGAATAGGAGTGCCTAAAGAGTTGTACATTTCCTTAACGCCAACTAGACCGATTTCTTCGATAGGAGTGACATCACCAGATACAACTCCGTAGGTTACTAGGCGGAGGTAGTAGTCTAGATCACGAAGACAAGTTGCGGTCATTTGCTCACCATATGCATTTCCACCAGGAGAAACAACATCAGGACGCTTTTGGAAAAGTTGATCGCCAGCTTGCTTAACGATGCGCTCGCGGGATTCTGTCAAAGTTTGGGCAATGCGAAGACGACGCTCACCAGAGCTTACAAAGCCCTTAATACGATCTAGTTCGCCAGGGCTGAGGTAACGTGCTTCAGCATCTGCATTCACGATAGACTTCGTGACTACGCTCATTTAATTTTTTCTCCAATCAAAAATGTGAATAAAAACGATTGATGTGATGCCATACCATGCAGGAATTCCTTTGCTTTAGCTATGTCCTAGGGACAATCGCAAAAACGTTATAGGCAGATCCGACATGGAAGGTTTCTTTGTCAAAGCAATGATTACCAAAACATTTTGAAGCATTGCGTTGTCTACAAGCTTTTCTTCATCACACTTCTTAACAATTATTATGTTAACACCAGACTTGAAAAGTGAGATCAATTAGGCTGAAAGCAAAGCTGCACCTAGAGTTGAAACCCCTCCGATGATCATCAGACCTGCTGGCATAAATTTTTTGGTTTTGATCAAGCGCACGATAAAAACGATCACTAGCAAGGCCGCGATCGCCATCCCAGCGATTTTGCCCCACTCTTGATTTTGGGCAGCGGCGGTTCCTGCAATAAGTAATCCCACACCGCTAATGCTGCCTGAGATGATGGATGCTTTGCTTTGGCTTTTGGTAAAGCCGATGATGCCGCCAATAATCGCAATGACTCCATAGACAAGCAAGGCAATAGTACTTGGGGAGAAATTCATATTTGTATGTCGAGTTTTAAAAACTAGGAGAATAAAAAATACTATTGACCATGCTAGCGAACAGTATTTCTAGGCAAGCGCTAACTCCAAAGTTTGGTTACACAAGTTTACAAATGGTAATGAGGTCACGCTGTGCGTGACCTCTTCCCAGATCAAAATAAAGGCGGCGCGGAGCGCCGCCTTTATTTTGATCTGGGATTTAAAGCACTGGAGTACAAAATTTAGAGCAGAAATAAATTGGTCATTACGGATGCAATGCGATTGAGATAGGGGGCAGGATCAAGGGCGACCCAGCCATCACCCGACGAAACCATGATCTCAAAATGCAGATGTGGCCCCGTAGAACGTCCTGTGGAGCCAACAATACCCAGTTGTTGACCTTGAGCTACATTCTGCCCCTGATGGACATAAATTGCCTCAAGGTGAGCATAACGAGTACCCGTGGAGCCATGATCTAGTTCGACAAGGTTGCCGTAACCATCGCCCCAACCTGCAAATTCGACACGTCCTGCCTTGGCAGCAAGTACGGGGGTACCGAAAGATGCGCCGAGGTCGATGCCGCTATGAAATGACCAGATTGTTGTGACAGGATTCATGCGCCAGCCATAGTTGGAGGTGACGGGGACTGCATAGGGCAGAGGATATCCGCCAGTTTGAAAGATGACATCAGGATTGCCTGAGCCTCTAGAAGCGATCGCAGAATTGAAAGGAACAGCCTCAGGCTGCCAGATTGCCCCTGGCACAAATACGACCTTAGGCTTGCGTTGACAGCCATTACGCTCGAAAAGAACATCGGCGCGAATCTTAAATTTTTTGGCAACGGTGGTGTAGTTTTCTTCGTTTTGAAAGCGATAGGTTAAACCATCTAGGGGCGGAATCGATAAGGTTTGCCCCACCTTGACTTCACCGTTACGGACTTCGGGATTAAACCCCATCAGGGTTGCAGTTTTCAGTTCATACTGCTTGGCGATCGCTTCTAAAGTTTCTCCCTGTTTGACCTTGTGCTGAGCAAGATCATCGAGGGTTGGCTTACCGCAAAGTTCTTCCGCCTCTTTTGAGTTGGCTTGATCAATCGGGGTTGTTGGGGTTGAAGTAGTCGCTAGTATTACTGAGGGAAATAAACTAGAGATCGCACTAGAGATTAAAACTAGTAGCAGGGATATTTTCCAAGACGGCTTCATGGAGTGTTACTTGAGATACGTGTGGGAGATATGAGGGAGAATAAGAGGCTAAATTTGTGATTTGATATTTGTGATTTGACAAAGAAAGTAACAAAATATGAAGAATTAAAACAAGAATCTTCACAAAACAAATGCTTAAGTATTTTCGCAGCGATCGTCACTTTATCAACACCACCGATCTGGTGAAATTAGATAGAGTTCAAGTTCTTTAAACTCAACCCCGACCCAATAAATTTTTTAGAAGTGTTGCAAAGCAACACTTCTAAAAAATTTATTGGGTCTTTTGCTCGAAAATTGCTGTGAATTGCTTGCTAATTTTTTTATTGGCAATCTGAATTAGATCAAGTTTATCTTTTCCAAAACAAATCAAAAAACACTTCCAAAAATCATGACAAATTCACTAGCTTCTGTTAGTAAAGAGCAACTACAAATCTTCTTAGATATTGCTACTGAGGCAGCTTGTGCTGGTGGCGCAGTCCTGAAATCCTATATGGGAAATCTGAAGGAAAAAGAAGTTGAAGAAAAGCGTCCAGGAGATTTAGTGACGATCGCAGATAAAGAATCAGAAGCGATGGTTCTCTCAATCTTGCAACGACACTTTCCTGATCATGGAATTTTGGCAGAAGAATCGGGTGTATTGGGGAATACCGAAAGTCGATATTTATGGGCGATCGATCCTCTTGATGGCACAACTAATTATGCTCATCAATATCCGTTTTCATCAGTTTCGATCGCTTTATTGATAGATGGAATCCCCTCAGTTGGAGCAATTTACGATCCATTCCGCGATGAGATATTTCGGGCGGCGACAGGTTTAGGAGCAACTCGTAATCGTCTGCCGATCCATGTTTCTAAAACTACAGAACTCAGCCGCAGTTTACTCGTGACTGGCTTTGCCTATGATCGCACGCTCGTTGAGGATAATAATTACGCTGAGTTTTGCCATTTCACGCATATCACTCAAGGCGTGCGACGTGGAGGTTCTGCGGCGATGGATTTAGCCTATGTTGCCTGTGGAAGATTGGATGGCTATTGGGAGCGTGGTTTATCACTGTGGGACTTGGCGGCGGGCGTGGTAGTTGTGCGTGAAGCTGGTGGTATTGTTACGGCTTACGATGGTAGCGAACATATTCCCAAGTCTGGAAGGTTGCTAGCAACCAATGGTCATTTGCACGAACAAATGATTGCAGAATTAGCACTAATCAAGCCTTTACCATTTAAGTTTCCCTTTGGGCGTTAGTTCCACTCTAAAACCCAGAATAAAAAAGCTGGTGCTTTGCACCAGCTTTTTTATTCTGGGTTTGGCAAACGTTCCATCAAGTAGCAAAGACAATCTTGACGAACGATATCAGTATTGAAACTGAGCATTGATGGCATCACAGGAGCTTTTAAAATAATTTTGCCATTTTGAATTTGAAAATAGCGATCGCCTTGTTCTTCTCCTTCTTCACTTAAAGCTGATAAATAAGCTCTCTCAGTTTTTGCTGCTCCAAAGTTTGCCCCAATTGGTAGTTCACAGAAATTCAAACAATCCATCTCAGATGGGAAAGTAATGTCATCATTAGACTCACCAGTAAAGCTGAAATTAATTTCTTCTGGCACTTTCACGATCGCAACTGTGTGAAACAAATTAATATCGGCGATCGCGGAATCAGGTAAATCATCAAAACTATCGAGATTAAGACAGGTTTCTACATATTCCAGCGCATGAGCCGTTCCATCAGGTTTATCAGGCTGTCCACATTCCAAAACGATCGCAGGGCAAAACTTACCAAAGGCATAGGATTGCACAGTTTTAGGGCTGGTGTAGTACACCACTGTTTTCTCGAATAGCCGAGCTAAATGTCGAGAATGTTTATCTAAGTGGGTAATACAGCCATAGTGAGGATTTTTGCCCGTATTGTTGTGAATATCGATGCTGGCAAATGTACCGCGCGATCGCATTTCAGTAATTACTTTTTGTGCCATGATTTGCTCTGGCAAAGGCTCTGAGGAGTCTCCGACTTGCCAAATGCGATTGTAGTCAGGCTGATGGGCTAAATGCCTTTGGCGATATTTAGCACCTTCGATATTGCCGATAAACAAAGAAAGCGATCGCGGCAGCTTTTTGTTTTGATATTTACGAAGCAATTCCCGCATCGCTAACCAACTAGTTGTTTCATTGCCATGTAACAAAATCGAAACAAATAACGCTGGCTGGCGATCACCTTCGAGGTGGATCAGTGTGGGGTGCTTTAGTAATTGCCAAAGTTGAGTAGATTCAAGATCTAGTAAGCCATCGGGTATGCGATCAAAAATATCAAGCATAGAAAATATATTTCAGATAGAGACGGCGCTAAGCGCCGTCTCTATTAAAACAAAAGGCACGCTATGCGTGCCTTTTGTTTGTAAAAACAATTTAAGCGCACCAATTGGTACGCCTAAATCTAAATGCAGGATAAAGAATAATTGCACTTAACGAAAAATAAACAAGAATCTCGCCAACTAAAATTAGTAGGTAAGACCCATGCTGCGGCTGGTTTCAGCACCAAGATAGACACGGACGCTTAGGAAGTCAGTGGGGCAAGCAGTTTCGCAACGTTTGCAACCAATGCAGTCCTCGGTACGGGGAGAAGAAGCGATTTGGGCCGCTTTACATCCATCCCAAGGAACCATTTCCAAAACATCACAAGGACAGGCACGCACGCATTGTGTGCAGCCGATACAGGTGTCATAAATTTTGACTGCATGCGACATATTGCTATTGCTCCAATCAATATATGTACCTAGTTTAGGCACGGGATGTTTAAACCCAAGTTTATCGTAGTGGTTTACATTCGATGCTTAGATTGTGAGATAACTTAAAACAAATTAATATTTGAGGCTGTAATCCAGTTTTTATCTTGAATTTTATATAGATTTCGTCGTTCAAAATCTAGGAAAGTGGGGCAGAACCTAGCGTCGTTCAACTTTATCTGGGGTTTATATCGTACTCAAGAGTGATGGGAGCTATATTTTCAAATATCTGAAGCGATCGCTTAAAAAACTATGCAAGACTTAATTATTCGTTAGTGTTGCGAGCACATAGCACCCGCAACACTAACGAATAATTAAATAATAAATATTAATAAAATCCTTACCTATGAAACGCATTACCCTGCTTGGCTCCACTGGTTCGATTGGCACACAAACACTAGATATCGTTGCTGAGTATCCTGAAAAATTTCAGGTGGTGGGGATGACAGCGGGGGGAAACATCGAACTGCTCGCAAAACAAATCCGCCAGTTTCAGCCCGAAATTGTAGCGATCGCTAGTGAAAGTAAAATCTCTGAACTTAAAGATGCGATCGCCGATCTTGCTGTGAAGCCAATCCTGCTAGCAGGAGCCGAGGGTGTGGAAACAGTTGCAGCCTATGGGGACTCAGAGGCAGTGGTAACGGGAATAGTTGGTTGTGCTGGACTATTACCAACGATCGCAGCGATTAAAGCAGGTAAAAATATTGCATTGGCGAATAAGGAGACTTTAATCGCAGGCGGTGAGGTAGTTGTTCCATTAATGAAAAAGCATGGCGTGAAGTTATTGCCTGCGGATTCTGAACACTCAGCGATTTTCCAATGTTTGCAAGGCGTTCCCGAAGGCGGGCTTAGACGCATTATTCTGACAGCGTCAGGCGGCGCATTTCGCGATCGCCCTACAGAGGAACTCGCATCGGTAACTGTTGCCGATGCATTGAAGCATCCTAACTGGGCGATGGGCAAAAAGATCACGATTGACTCAGCAACCCTCATGAATAAGGGATTGGAAGTAATCGAAGCCCATTATCTCTTTGGGGTTGATTATGACCAAATCGAGATTGTGATTCATCCTCAAAGTATTATTCATTCGCTGATCGAATTAGAAGACACCTCAGTACTTGCTCAACTTGGCATTCCCGATATGCGTTTGCCCTTGCTTTATTCCCTCTCTTATCCCGATCGCATTCCTACTCAATGGGAACGCCTCGATCTAGTGAAATGCGGTACACTCACATTCCGTGCCCCCGATCATCAGAAATACCCATGTATGGAGCTAGCTTATGCCGCTGGTCGTGCAGGTGGAACCATGCCTGCGGTATTGAATGCCGCTAATGAGCAAGTAGTAGAACTATTTTTGCAAGAGCGAATTCGTTATGTCCAAATTGCCGATTTGATTAAATATGTATGCGATCGACACAATTGTGTTTCTAAGCCTGATCTTGAAGATATTCTTGAAGCTGACAAATGGGCTAGAAATGCAGTGATCGAACAAGTTCTACTTAAAGTTTAGATAAGCTTTTCACTATCACACAGCAAATAAAGCCTATTTAGTAGCTTCTTTATGATTAAAGACTAAATTCTGCTGCATTTTTGACATAAATAGCGAGGTCATTGGGAAAAAGTTCGTTTGTATATATGTCGTAAATCTTTTTGATCGGTATGAGAACCAATATGTCGTAGCGATCGCATTTGATTTTCGACCATGAGCTTAGCATCTGCTCGCGGAACAGGCTCAAACGAAACACCATTAGGAATGAAAAATAAATAACTTATGCATTTCAGTTATTTTGAGGAATGGCTCTATAATTCCATTTAGGAAGATATTCATCAAAAATGATAGGTAGATTTTCCTTGAAACCATCAGCGACTTCTCTACCTTTGGCATAGACCTTATCCATAA